>JAHENN010000080.1 GCA_018609665.1 Haloarculaceae archaeon
GCGACGACGACCAGCTGCCAGCCGGAGTCGACGACCCGGACCGTCCGGTCGGCGCCCGGCGGGTTCGTCGTGCCGGGCGTCGGGTTCACCCACGTGGGGATGTGGCGGGTCTCGGTCGTGCCCTGGGAGACGGCCGCCAGCCAGCCGTCGCCGACCTCGAGGTAGGTCTGGACGACCCCCTCCTGCGTCGAGAGGACTAGCTTGCCGACGACGGAGAAGTACCGCTCCGAGACCGGGTAGAGGACGGCCGCGCTCTCGATGTTGAACAGGTCCATCCCGACGCCGGCGACGGCGTAGACGGCGACGGCGACCCACGCCACGCGGACGCCGTACCAGCCGTAGCGGGCCCGCAGCCACGACGCCTCCCGCCGGGTGTCGGCGTAGAGCGCCGCGGCGGCCGCAAGCGGGACGAAGACGTTGTGGAGGGCGGCGTTGGTCGCCCCTCGGACGACCAGGCTGAGGGCGGCGTCGAGGTCCGGGACGGCGGCGACGACCGCCACGAGCGCCAGCGACCGGCGGTCGAAGGCGGCCCCCAGCAGCGCGATTCCGAGCAGAACACCGACGGCGACCGTCACGAGCGTCGGCGGCATTGCCGGAGCGACGACCGGCGGAGACATAAACGCGCCGCCGGGCCGGTCACTCCGGGGTGAAGATGTCCTCGATGCGGCAGCCGAAGTGCTCCGCCAGCGCGAAGGCCAGCTCCAGGGAGGGGTCGTACCGCTCCCGCTCGATGGCGTTGATGGTCTGCCGCGTCACGTCGACGGCGGCCGCCAGCTCCGCCTGGCTCAGCTCCGCGGCCTCGCGCCGCTCCCGCAGGTCGTTGTTCATCGCCCGTAGTAGGCGACGGCAACCCCGAAGACCGCGTAGAGCCCGGCGGTCGCGAACGCGACCGCGCTGCTGGCCGGCCCCCACGCGAAGTACTCGGTCGTCGACAGCGCGACCAGCGACGGGTAGACCAGCGCCGACAGCCAGCCGAACAGCGTCAGCGTGGCCGCGCTGGCCCGTCCCATCACCTCGTCATCCCGCTCGTCGAACAGCGTCGCGTCGGTGACCGCCGGCAGGGCGAACACCGACCCGAGCGCGACGGCGTAGAGGCCGATTCCGACGAACGGCCGCTGGAGGGCCGTCCCGGCGGCCAGCGCGACGGCGGCCAGCAGGCTCAGTCCGGCGGTTGCGCGTCTGTACGTCCCGGGGTCGAACTGTGTGGGTGTCGCGTTCATGGGTCCGTATCGGATTTCGCTCAGGAGCGCAGACGGACGGCGGCGTAGACCAGTCCGTAGACGCCGAACACGGCGGCGTACCCGAAGAGCGCGCCCTCGACGAGCGTCGGTATCGCGTATCCGGCCGCCTCGAGGGCGGGCGTCGCGGGCGCGACGAGTATCAGGGCGGCGCCGACGACGCCCAGCGTCCGCGTCGCCGTCCTGGCTTCCATTTCCTCGTGGCGTTCGTCGTACAGCGTCACCGGACTTCCCTTCCAGACGGCGAGAAAGCCCAGGAAGCCGGCCCAGTAGACGCCGAGTGCGACGACCGGCGCCCCGGCCCGGAGGCCGGCGATGTGGCCGACGATACCGGCGGCGAGGAGGCCGTACATCGCGACGCGGTGGCGGCGTCCCGAGGGCCGATGCGTCCGTCCGTGCGTGTTCTCCGGCATGGTTGGTTCCCGTAAAGGAGGCTTGTCGTAAAGCTTCCTTTACAGTAAAGTCTACTTTACACAGCCACTTCAATCCCCGGGTCGCCTCGTTCCCCGAGCGGAGGCTTATGACGGCGGCCCCCCATCGGGCCGTATGCGCGACCCACGGGCGGAGTTGGCGGAGCGGATCGCCGGGGAGGTGGCGCTGTCGGAGGAGCCGGGGGCGACGCTGCGGAAGTGGCGCGAGGAGTTCGACGTCACCCAGACGCGGCTGGCCGAGGAGCTGGACGTCTCGTCGTCGGTCGTCTCCGACTACGAGAGCGGCCGCCGGGAGAATCCGGGGATACGCGTGGTCAGCCGCGTCGTCGAGGCGCTTTTGACCGTCGACGAGCGCCGCGGCGGCGACCGGGTCCGCCAGCACGCCCGCGTCCTGTCGGCCGGCTTCGACAGCGACGTCGTCCACGACCTCCGGGAGTACGAGACGACCGTCCCGCTGCGGCGGTTCCGCCGCGCCGTCGACGCCGAGCCGGTCGTCGCCGGGCGGGCCGACGACATCGCCGGCCACACCGTCATCAACAGCGTCGAGGCTATCAAGCGGCTCTCCAGCGAGGAGTTCTACCGCCTGTACGGCCAGTCGACCAACCGGGCGCTCGTGTTCACGAACGTCACCCGCGGGGAGTCGCCGCTGGTGGCGCTGCGGGTCGTCACCCCGACGCCGTCGGCGGTCGTGCTGCACGGTCTCACGCCCGACGACCTCTGGGAGCACGCCCCGGCGCTGGCCCGGGCCGACGGCGTCGCGCTGGCGACGACGACGCTGCCGCTGGAGGAACTGCTGGAGGCACTCCGCGGGGTGCCGTGAGCGCCGGGGGTCGACCCGCCGGACCGGCACCGCGTCGCCTCGTCCGGACCCCGGAACGGGGAGTCCACCCGTCGACATGACCGCCGCCGTGCTGCCGCCGCCGGAGGTCCAGACCACTGATTAGCCGTAGCGTCGCGGAACGGACGGCAAAATTTAATTTCGAATACGACGGAATCTGATGCACGGATCGGCGAACGTATCTCGGAACTCTCGCGGGCGGTGCTGCCACGGGTCTCACCGGTTGTACGGCACTCGGCAGCGAGACCGCGCTGACCGTGAGCGAAGACAAGGACGGACGGGGTACGGACCTCCGCTTCTCGGACGGGGACGGCGACGTTCTGGGCGTGGTGTTCATGCACGGCTTCCGGACCGGCGACCCCCGGTACCACTTCCCGATCAGGATCCGTGCCACCAGCGGTCGGATGTTCGGATCTCCTCGCTCGCGTACTCGTTCCGTTTGCCGCCCCACTCCGGCGGCTTCAGTCCGGCCGGCATCTCCCTGAACGAGGACGACCACGCGCACCTGGCCGACATTCGCCGGACGTCCGAGGACCCGTCGACGACCGTCATCGAACTGTCCGACCTCGGAGACGATTACGGGGACGGGACCGTCGGACTCAGAATACTCGCCGCCGACGACGACCGCCAGCCGCAGGACCTCTGGATGCGCGTCGAGTCCACCCTGGAGCCGGACGGACCGTCGGGCGAGGAGTACTTCGCCAGGGGAGAGACGACGCTGGCGCTTCCCGAAGCTGCCGACGGGGAGTAGCCGAGCGGTTACTCGTCGACGAGAACGGCGTTGACCTGGCCGTCCTGGCCGGGGCGGGAGGTGACGCGGGCACGGCCGACCGACGTCTCGACGACGGCGCCCTTCGTGATGATGTTCCGCCGGACGTAGTTGGGGTCCGAGGGGTTCTCGACGACGTCCTCGATTTCGGCGCGCTCGACGCCGTCGTCGGTGGCGACGCTGGCGACGCTGCGGGCGACCGCCCGCACCTTCGCGGTGCCGCCGCGGGTCTCGACGACCTTCAGTTTCTCCTCGCCGAGGGTCGTCTCGGTCGGCGCCGACCCCTGCTCGTGTTTCTGCTTCTTCCGGACGGACCGGCGCCGGCCGCCGGTGCGCTTCTTCTCCGAGCGGGCGTGATTCATACCGTCACGAAGCCCTGCCGCGCACTTCAACTCCGTGGTTCGCGGCGGGAGGTTCTTTGGGGCCGGCGCCCACGTCCGGATATGCTCGACGAACTCCCGGACGTCGACCCCGACGAGGGCGAGGTCGAGACCGCCGAACTGGTCGTCGACGACGACGTGCTCGTCAAGCTGTTCGCGCTCGGCCCCGGCGGCGCCTTCGACCCGCACGTCCACGACGAGGCGACGAACGTCTTCCACCTGCTGGAGGGCGACCTCGTCGTCACGCAGGACGGCCGCGAGGAGACCGTCTCGGCGCCCGCCGTCGTCCACAACGCCCCCGGCGTCGAACACGGCGCGGTAAACGACGGCGACGGGCGGGCGCTGCTGACGGCGAGTCTCTGCCCGCTGCCGTAGGTGGGCCGTCGGCGTTTCTGTTCGGCGGTGTCCTGCGAAACGGCCGTCAGAAAGAGCGTGCGTATCGAGCGATTCAGGAGTCTACTCTGACCCCGACACAAACACCTCAAAGGCCCTCGGTCGTTCAGTCCGGCAGGGCGATGACTGGTCACCCGGCCGTTCCCGGTGGACCGAAAGGGCGAGCGCCGCGAGGGCTTTCGAGGCGGTGATGTCGAGTCGGTAGCAGTCATCACGACCCGTCAGATACCCTCCCTAACGCCTACTCATCGGACTCCTCGCGCCGCGCCAGCCCGGCGAGGTGCGGCGCCTCGGCGACGATGAGCTCCTCGGCCCCCAGTCGGGCGGCGTTCTCGCTGCCGGGCAGACAGAAGGCGGGTACGCCGTCGACGATACCCGCCGCCGCCCGCGTACCGACCACCTTCGTCCCGATCTCCTCGTAGGAGAGCGTCCGGAACAGCTCGCCGAAGCCGGGCAGGCGCTTGTCGAACAGCGGCTCGACGGCCTCGACGGTCACGTCGTCCGGCGTCACGCCCGTGCCGCCGGTCGTGACGACGCAGTCGGTGTCCGCGCGGTCGACGAGCCGATCGACGGCGTCCTGGACGCCGTCGTAGTCGTCCCGGACCAGCTCCCGGACCGCCACCTCGTGGCCCGCCTCCGCGACTGCGCCGGCGATGGCGTCGCCGGCGGGGTCGTCGTCGAGGCTCCGGCTCGAGGAGACCGTCACCACCGCGACGCCCAGCTCCGAGAGGTCGTGGTGGTGGTGGTCGTGGTTGTGACCGTCGCCGTCGCCGTGGTCGTGGTCGTCGTTGTCGTTGTCGTGGGTGTGGCCGTGATCCTGTCCCTCGCCGTGCCCGTCCCCGTCGTCGCCGTGTTCGCTCATATCCGGTCCACCGGCGTGCGACCGCTAAAGCCCATCGCTGCCGTAGGGCCGGCTCCGCTACTGTTTTGCCTCCCGCGGCCCGACGTCCGGGCATGAAGGCGGTCTTCTACGAGGAACACGGCTCGACGGACGTCCTGGAGTACGGCGAGTTCCCGGACCCCGAGGTCGACGACGACGAGGTGCTGGTCGAGGTGAAGGCCGGCGGGATGAACCACCTCGACGTCTGGACGCGGAAGGGGATGCCGAGCCCCGAGGAGCTGCCGCACGTCCAGGGCAGCGACGCCGCCGGTGTCGTGAGCGAGGTCGGCGCCGACGTCTCCCGGTTCGAGCCCGGCGACCGGGTCGTCGTCGACCCCGGCGTTTACTGCGGGGAGTGTGAGTTCTGCCGGAAGGGCGAGCAGTCGCTGTGCGTCGACTACCGGATGATGGGCGAGCACGTCCGCGGCGTCCACGGCGAGCTGGCGGGCGTCCCGGCGTCGAACCTGCTGCACCTGCCGGAGACGGTCGACTTCGTGACGGCCGCCTCGGCGCCGCTGGTGTTCCAGACCGCCTGGCGGATGCTGACCACGCGCGCCGACATCGACCAGTCCGACAGCGTGCTCGTGCTGGGGGCGTCGGGCGGCGTCGGCCACGCCTGCGTCCAGATCGCCGCCAACGAGGGGTGTGAGGTGTGGGCCACCGCCTCCAGCGAGGCGAAACTGGAGTACGCCGAGGAGTGCGGCGCCGACCACCTCGTCGACTACACCGAGCGGGACTTCGCCGAGGCCGTCAAGAGCGAGACCGACGGCCGCGGCGTCGACGTCGTCGTCGACCACGTCGGCGAGGCCACCTGGGACGACTCGCTTTCGGCCGCCGCCCGCGGCGGGACGGTCGTCACCTGCGGCGCCACCTCCGGAATATCGCCGGAGACGAACATCCCGAAGGTGTTCTGGAAGCAGCTCGACATCCTCGGGTCGACGATGGGGACGCCCGGGGAGATGGACGAGGTGATGGCGAAGGTGTTCGACGGGACCTTCGAGCCTCGCGTGCGGGAGGTGCTGCCGATGAGCGAGGCGGCCCGCGCCCACGAGATGCTCGAGAACCGCGAGGGGTTCGGCTCCGTCGTCGTCGTCCCCGACGCCGAGTACGACGACGACCGGTGACCCGATGTCCGACGGCTACTCCCGCGCCGAGGGAACGGACGACGAGACGACCGCGGCGGCCGCCGACGAAACGACCGCCGCAACGGGCGACAACGCAGCCCACCAGACCGCCAACCGCGAGTTCGACTACCGTGGGTGGACCCTCGTCGTCGCCCTCTTGATCTCCCTCGTCGCCATCCCGGCCGTCATCTACCTCTACCCCCGCGTCGGCCCGAGTTTCGGGCTCACCTTCTACGACACCTACCTCGCGCTGCCGATGGTCCCCGCGGTCGTCCTCGGCATCCTCGCGGTGTGGGCGACGACCCGGCCCTGACGCTGCACAGCGTCGTATCGTCGACGGCAGGACCGACCGCGAAGGACGGCCGTCCGGTCAGGAGCTGGCGTCGGCGCCGCCGCGGTCGGCGTCGCCCGCCGCGGTCGGCGCCGGCGCGACCGACCCACAGGTCCGTACGTACTGTCGGAGCTGCGCACGCGAGAGGCCGGCGTGCCGTGCGGCCTCGGCCTCGTCCAGGTCGCCGTTGAGGTACAGTGCGACGGCGGTGCGGACCTGTGTGCCCGACATCACGGTCGTACTAGCCGACGTCGGAACCTAAAGCTTTCTCCGACTCCCGGGCCGGCGGGCTCACGCCCGGGCGACGGCGTCGGCGACGAGCTTGTACAGCAGCGCGACGCTCCCGACGAAGGTGGCCACGAAGCCGACGACGGAGAAGACGAGACCGAGCAGTCGCCCGACCGTGGAAAACTCCGAAATCGGCAGGAGAAACCCGGGGCCCACCAGCTGCAGCAGCACCCCGACCAGGACGACCAGGTAGATGGCGACCATCTCGCGGCTGACGGCGTACGTGAGTGCCTCCTCGGCGTCGACTGGTTCCATGATTCGGCTGGTAGGCGGCTGAATAAAAACCTTCCCGACCCGGCCTACCCCTCGAAGTCCCGCCGCATCGCGATCTCGAACCACGGACACAGCCGGAGCTGGCGGTACCACTTCGGGTTGGCGTGGAGCCGGCGGTACGGGGCCCACAGCAGCCCGGCGACCTCCTCCTCGTCGGGGTCCAGCGACGGCTCGTCGAGCGTACACTGCAGCACCGAGCAGACCTCCCACTCCAGGCCCTCGTCCATGTAGTAGCGCTTGTACTCGAACTTGTCCGTCACCCGGAGGTCGCTGTACTGCTCGGGCGTGACGCCGAGTTCCTCCTCGAGGCGCTGGCGGGTCGCCTCCGCCTGGCTCTGGCCCTCGGCGGGGTGGGAGGCGACGGTACCGTCCCAGAAGGTGTCCCACAGGCGCTTGTCCGGCGCCCGCTGGGCCAGGAGGATGTGACCGTCGCCGTCGAAGACCAGGGCGGTGAACGCGCGGTGGCGGACGCCGTCGCCGGTGTGGGCCTCGAGTCGGTTGACCGTCCCCTCGGGGTCGTCGTTCTCGTCGACCGCGATGACGTCCTGGAGGGCGTTCTCGTGCTCTGCCGTCCCCGACCCGACCGGGTCGATGTCGTCCGCGCTCATGCGGAACCAATCGGCAACCGCTGTTAAGGCCTCTTCGACTCTACCGCCGCCCGGGCGGTGCCGGTGCCGGCGTCGGCGTCGGCGCAGGCCGTCGGTTCCATCAGTCGTCGGCCGCGGCCGGCGAGTCACCTGCCGTGCCGGCCGCATCGGTGCCGAACCGGTCGACCCGGTCCAGCAGCCGGTCGGTCCGCCGGTCGAGGTCGTCGACCCGCGAGAGGACGTCCTCGACGGTGTCCCGCTGTGCGTCGACGGCCTCGGCGGCGGCGGCGGCCCGTTCGGCGGTCCGCTCGGTTCGCTCGCCGACCCCTTCGGCCATTCCGACCACCTGCTCGGTCGTCCGTGCCTGGTCGTCGGTGGTCCGGCTGATGGACTGGACCCCCTCGTTGGCCTCCTCGACGGTCGCTATCGCCCGTTCGAGCTCCTCGGCCCCCTCCCGGATCGCCTCGAGTCCGGTTTCGACTCGTCGGTCGGTGTCCCGCAGCGCCTCGGTGAACTCGTCGCTGTACTCCTGGAGCCCGGCGATGAGCTCCTCGACGCGGTCGGTCTTGTCGGCCGTCTCGTCAGCCAGTGACTTCACCTCGTTGGCGACGACGCCGAAGCCGTCGCCGACCTCGCCGCCGTCGCCGCCGGCGCGGGCCGCCTCGATGTTGGCGTTCAGCGCCAGGATGTTCGTCTGCTCGGCGATGTCGCCGATGAGGTCGACCACCTCGCCGATCTCGTCCATTCCCTCCTCGAGCCGGTCGACGGCCGCCGTCGTCGTCGAGACCTGCTCGCGGACGGCGGTCATCTCCTCGACGGCCTCGTCGACGCGGGCGGTCACCTGCCGGCCCATCTCCGCGGCGGCATCGGACTTCTCGGCGACCTCGTCGGAGGAGGCGGCGATCTCCTCGACGGACGCCGAGAGGTCGGTCATCTCGTCGGCGGCGGCCTCGGTGGTGTCGAGCTGCTCGTCGGAGACCTCCCGGACGGCGGCCGCCTGCTCCTCGATGCGGTCGCTGCGCTCCTCGACGTCGCGGGCTGCCGCCGCCACCTGGTCGATGGCGGCGTCGACCTCGAGGGCGAACTCCCGGACCTCCTCGACGGTGTCGGCGATGTCGTCCATCATCCGGTTGAAGCTCGTCGCGATCTCCTGCATGGCGGCGTTGTCGACGTCGGCGTCCATCCGCTGTGAGAGGTCGCCCGCCGCCGCCCGCTGCATCACCGCCTGGTAGGCTTCCGCCTGTGCGGTGAGCGACTCGTTCAGCTCCTCGACCTCCCGGACCGCCTCGCGGCGCTCGGCCTCCGCCGCCTCGGCCTGCTCGCGGAGCGAGCGCGACATCTGCTCGATGGTGTCGTAGACGAGACCGACCTCGTCCTTCCGGGTCACGTCGAAGCCGACGTCGTAGACGCCGTCGTCGGTGCGCTCGACGCCGTCGGCGACCCGTTCCAGGGAGGCGTACACCTCGCTGAGCCCGAGCACCGGCGGCAGCGCGCTCAGGAAGACGATCACGGCGACGGCCGCCCAGACGCTCCCGATGCCTGCCGCCACCAGGGCGCCGGCGGCGCCGAAGCCGGCACCCACCCCGAGCACGATGAGCACCGCGATGCGGAGAGCGAACCGCCGGCGGATGATCTCGGGATAGTACGGCTCGACGCCGAGCATCGCATTGCCGATGCGGGAGAGCACGCCGCCGAGCAGTCCGGTGTTCTCTCCGCTCGCCGACTCGTACTGGCCCGCGCTGCTGGCTGTCATGTTCGTCCGCGCGTACGGAACGGAGCAGTATTGTACCGGGGCTCGACTCACCGGACGATACGGCCGTGAGGTGACCGCGCCGGTCAGCCCAGCTTCTCGTCGAGGATGAGCCGCGTCTTCGTGTTGACGACCTCCTCGAGGTCCCGGGCGCGGCTTATCATCTCGTTGAGCGCGCTCGTGTCGGTGGCGTCGGCGACGACGACGACGTCCTCCTCGCCGGAGACCTGCCAGACGAAGTCCACCTCCGTCCAGTCGGCCATCCGCTCGGAGATGTCGCCCGTGTCGACGTCGACGGCGACGCCGATCTCGACCATCGCCTTGACGTTGCCCGTCCGGGTGGCGACGGTGAACCGCTCGATGATCCCCTCGTCGACGAGCCGCTCGACCCGGTTGCGGACCGTCCCCTCGGAGGTGCCGACGCGGTCGGCGATCTCGGTGTACGGCGTCCGCGAGTCCCGCCGGAGGATGGTCAGTATCTCCCGGTCCAGTTCGTCCATCGAGGTGCGACGGTTCGACCCGCCCCCACTTACCGATTACGAATTTCGTAACCTCGCTTCGAACACAAGGATTATTTGCCGGTGCGTCGTACGCGTTTCGTAATGACCGAGGCCTACGTCGCGCTGGAGGACGGCCGGGTCGTCGAGGCCCGCAGCCGCGCCCCCGGCCGCAGCCGCGGGGAACTCGTGTTCACGACCGCCTACACCGGCTACGAGGAGTCGCTCACCGACCCCAGCTACGAGGAGCAGGTGCTCACCTTCTCGTACCCGCTCATCGGCAACTACGGCGTCCGCGAGGCGCGGTTCGAGTCCGACCGGGTCCACCCGCGGGCCGCCGTCGCCCGCGAGTTCACCGAGGACGTCGCCGCCTGGCTCGAGTCCGAGGGCGTCCCCGCCGTCGACCACCTCGACACCCGCGACCTCGTCACCGGCATCCGCGAGCAGGGGGCGATGCAGTGCGGCATCGCCGCCGGCCCGGACGCCACCCCCGAGGCCGCCGAGGCCGAACTCGAGGCCTGCGTCGGGATGAGCGACCACACCGACATCGGCGCGCAGGTCAGCACCGCCGAACGGTACACCCACAACCCCGACGGCGACGGCCCGACGGTCGCGCTGATCGACTGCGGCGCGAAGGGCTCCATCGCCGACTCCCTGCTGGAGCGGGACGCCGTCGTCGAGGTGCTGCCGTACGACGCGACCGTCGCCGACGTCGAGGCCGTCGAGCCGGACGTGCTGTTCATCTCCAACGGCCCCGGCGACCCGAAGAACTTCGAGGCCGCCGCCGCTCTCGTCGAGGAGTACGTCGGCGACCTGCCGATGGCCGGCATCTGTCTCGGCCAGCAGGTCATCGCCAACGCCCTCGGCGGCGAGACCGAGAAGATGGAGTTCGGCCACCGCGGCGTCAACCAGCCCGTCCAGGACCTCCGCTCCGGGCAGGTCGTCATGACCACCCAGAACCACGGCTACACCGTCGCCGACCCCGGCGACCTGGAGGTGACGCAGATCAACGTCAACGACGACACCCCCGAGGGCCTGGAGAGCGACGGCCTCGGCGTCATCACCCGCCAGTACCACCCCGAGGCCAACCCCGGCCCCCACGACACGCTCGGCTTCTTCGACGACGTCGTCGAGATGGTCGAGGCGCCGACACCCAACGCCGACTGACACTCTGTCTCACGCCGCCGGCAGCCCTTTTATCCAGGCCCCGTCACCGCCGACATGGCGCTGTTTCCCCGTGCCGCCGAGAGCCCGCGCCTGCGGTACGAGCTCGTCCACCCCGACTCGTTCGACCCCTACGAGATGTACGAGCACGCCCGCGAGGGCGCCCCGGGCATCGACGAGATCACCCGGTGGGTGACGTGGGACCCCCACGCCCACCCGAAGGAGACCGCGGCGTTCGTCGCCTTCGCCGGCGAGCAGTTCGACGACGACGAGGCCGTCACGTTCGCCGTCTACCCCCGCGACGGCGAGGACGGCGCCGGCGAGTTTGCCGGCACCTGCGGGCTCTCCGTCGACTGGGACCTGCGGCGCGGCGAGCTGGGCGTCTGGTTCCGCAAGCCGTTCTGGGGCCGCGGCTACTCCGGCGAGCGCGCCCGGACGCTGGCGGCGCTGGCTTTCGACGTCCTCGACATCGAGGTCGTCTGCGTCACCCACGACCCGGACAACGAGAAATCCGGCCGGGCCATCCAGAAGTACGTCGACGCGATGGGCGGCCGGAGGGAGGGTCGCGTCCGCAACGGCGTCGTCATCGGCGACGAGCCGCGGGACGTGGTGCGGTACTCGATTACCGTTGCGGAGTGGCAGGAGGCGACCGGCGGCGACTACGACGCGGAGTTCGAGTGGTGATTCTCGGGACCCGGCGGCGGCCGTCGCTCCGAAACCGATACCCGACTCGACGCCGCAGCGGGGCGTAGGGATGTCGATCGAGCGACCGGCCGCGGTCGTCGCCGCCGTCGCCGGCACGGTCGGCGCCGCCGTCGCCGGCCTGCTGCTTTCGGTCCGGTTCGGCGGACGGACGGCCGTCCTGTCCGGCTTCGGCATGGGCGTCGCCGTCGTCGGCGTCGCCCTCGCCGTCGGCGTCGCCGGCTGGGTCCGTGTCGCCGGCGTCGACGGGGGCGGCCTCTACCCCGCCGCCGCCGGGATGGCGTCGGCCTCGGTGCTGCTGTTCGCGTCCGCTAACCGGCTCGCGGGCGGCGGCGACCGCACGACGGCCTCGCTGGCACTGGTCGCCGCGGGGGTGCTGGTGGTCGTCGGCTTCGCGCTCGTCATCGTCGGGCACGTCCGGGCGGCCGACGAGCGGTGACTCGCCCCCCGCAGATCTCGTCCCGGTCGAACCCCGACCCGCGGAACCGCGTCTCGTTCGGCCGATCATCCGGAGCGGCGACGACCGCGAGGGGACACAAGACATATATCGGCCGGCCGTCCCCGACTCCCCACGAGCGTCGACGTACTGGCGGCGCCGTACACCGGCGCGTTCATGCCCGTGGTGGCCGGCGTCCACGGCTGGGTCCCGGGGACGCTCTGTGCGCCGGTCCTCGTCGCCGGCCGGGTCCGCGGGCTCTTCGCCTCGGTGCCCGGGCCGAACTGGGGGGGCAGCTACGCCCTCTGGACCCCCGTCCCGGCCGCCGTCTGGGGATTCGTCTGGGGCGTCGTCGTCTCGGTGAGCCCGGCGGTCCGGAGGCCAACCGAGGCGGCCCCCCTCCACGTCGCCGGCGTCGACGGCATCGTCGCCGCGACGGCGGTCTCGCTTCTCGCGTGGCCGGCGCTCCTGCTGTACGTCCTGCCCCGCCGCGGCCTCCGGTGGTACGACGACCGCGCGACGACGGTCCCGCTCGTCCTCGGGTGGGTCGTCTGGTACGTCTGTCTCCTGGCGGGGCCCGCCTACGCGCTGTCGGTGTTCGCGGGATTCGGGCAGTCCTTCTGGGCCTGAGCAGCTCCGGCGCCGTGGACGCGCCGCCGCTCACTCCACGTAGCGGTACTTCCGCTCGCCCATCCGGCCCCAGCCGTCGAAGACGAACTCGCCGTCGGGGACGGTGAACTCCTCGACGTTCGTCTCCTCGTCGAAGTTGTGGGCGTCGTGGACGTCTTCGTACTCCTCGAAGGAGAGGTCGTACCGCGACTCGAGCTGCTCGTCGACGTTCAGCGCCTCGATCTCCTCGCGGTAGTTCTCCCGGACCGTCTCGACGTGTATCTCCGCCTGGGCGCCGGAGCCGTAGGAGCCGACGAGCAGCCGCCGGCCGGTCAGGTCCTCGCCGGCCTCGGCGAGGCTCTTGATCGCGGAGACGCGGGCGACGTGGACCGACCCCGTGTACCAGTTGCCGACCTCGCGGGCGACGTCGAGCGTCGGGTCGATGGTCTCGTCGTACCACTCCCGGTACCGGTTGGTCTCCTTCAGCGCGTCGGTGTAGTCGCTCAGCGCCTCCCGGTAGGCCGCCTCGTCGTCGAACGCCTCGGGGCGAGGCTGGCGACCGATTTCCTCGGCCAGCGTCGTCTCGATGTCGGTGTCACGGACCGCATGGCGGTAGCCAAGCGCCGCCGCCTTCCAGACC
>JAHENN010000081.1 GCA_018609665.1 Haloarculaceae archaeon
CGTCCTCGACTTCACCCGGCACATGGACGACCTCCGCGACGTCGACCCCGACGGCCGGACCGCGACCGCCGGGCCCGGGATCCGGCTCGGCGACCTGAACGCCGCCCTCGCCGACCACGGGCTGAAGTTCGCCCCCGACCCGGCCTGGGGCGACAAGAGCGCCCTGGGCGGCGCCATCGGCAACAACTCGACGGGGAGTCACTCGCTGGTGTACGGCAAGACGGACGCCTATATCGAGGAGCTGGAGGTCGTGCTGGCCGAGGGCACCGTCCACCGGTTCGGGCCGGTCACCCCCGAGGAGTGGCGCCGCCGGGCCGACCGCGAGGACCGCCTCGGGCGGATTTACGCGACCCTGCTGGTGGTCGCCGAGGGGTCGAGCGAGGCGGTCCGGGAGGCGTATCCGGAGCTGAAGCGGAACGTCTCCGGCTACAACCTCGACCGGCTCGTCGAGGAGTACGGGGCCGTCCGGGCCGGCGACCGCGAGACGGTCAACCTCGCGCGGGTCCTCGCCGGCAGCGAGGGGACGCTCGGCGTCGTCACCGAGGCGACGGTCGCCCTCGAGCCCGTCCCGGAGACGAAGGCGGTGGCGCTGCTGTCCTACGAGGACCTCCTGTCGGCGCTGTCGGACGTCGCGACGGTCCTGGAGTTCGACCCCGCGGCCGTCGAGGTGCTGGACGACGTCCTGCTCGAGCTGGCGCGGGACACCGCGGAGTTCGGCGACCTGGTCGCCGAGACGCTCCCCGAGGCGGCCGGCGGCGTCCTGCTGGTGGAGTTCTACGCCGACGGCGACGCCGAGGGCCGGCGGCTGGTCGCGGAGCTGCTCGCCGACCGCCACCCGACGACGGAGACCGTCGCCGACCCCGACCCCGGCGGCCGGGCGACGGACGCGCCGGTCCGTGCCGTCCACGCCGCCGAGGCCCACGACGAGGCCGACCGAAAGCGGTTCTGGAAGCTCCGGAAGTCGGGGCTGCCGATCCTGCTGAGCCGGACCACCGACGAGAAGCACCTCAGCTTCATCGAGGACACCGCCGTCCCGCCGGAGCACCTCCCGGCGTACGTCGAGGAGTTCCAGGAGCTGCTGGACGACAACGACACGTTCGCGAGCTTCTACGCCCACGCCGGGCCGGGCTGTCTCCACATCCGCCCGCTCATCGACACGAAGTCGGTCGACGGCGTCGAGACGATGGAGGCCATCGCCGACGGCGCCACCGACCTCGTCATGGAGTACGACGGCAGCGTCTCCGGCGAGCACGGCGACGGCCGCGCCCGGACGGCGTGGAACCGGAAGCTGTACGGCGACGCGGTGTTCGAGCTGTTCCGCGAGGTGAAGTCGGCGTTCGACCCCGACTGGCTGCTCAACCCGGGGCAGGTCTGCGGCGACGTCGAGATGACCGACGACCTCCGGGTCGACCCCGACTACGAGTTCGACGCCGGCTTCGAGCCGGCGCTGTCGTGGGACAACGACAACGGCTTCCAGGGGATGGTCGAGCTGTGTCACGGCTGCGGCGGCTGCCGGGGGCCGCAGGAGACGACCGGCGGCGTGATGTGTCCGACCTACCGGGCCGCCGAGGAGGAGGCGCTGAGCACGCGCGGCCGGGCCAACGCCCTGCGGGCGGCGATGTCCGGCGAACTCGACCTCGCGGCGACCGACGACGAGTTCGTGACCGAGGTGCTGGATCTGTGCGTCGGCTGCAAGGGGTGTGCGAGGAACTGCCCCAGCGGGGTCGACCTCGCGAAGCTGAAGACCGAGCTCCAGCACCAGCGACACGACCGCGAGGGGACGACGCTGCGGGACCGGTTGTTCGCCAACGTCGAGTGGACCGCCCGCCTCGGCAGCGCGCTGGCGCCGCTGTCGAACCGGCTGGCGTCGCTGCCCGGCGCGCGGGCGCTGCTGGAGCGGACGGTCGGCATCGCCCGCGAGCGGCGGCTGCCCACGTTCCGGCGGGAGTCGTTCGTCGACTGGTTCGAGGCCCGCGGGCCGGCCGTCCCCGCCGACGAGGCGGCCGAGCGGGCGCTGCTGCTGCCGGACACGTTCACCAACTACACCGAGCCGGCGGTCGCGAAGGCGGCCGTCCGGGTGCTGGAGGCCGCCGACGTCCACGTCCGGGTGGCCGACGCCGGCCCCGCCGGACGGGCGGCCTTCTCGAAGGGCTTCCTCGACCTCGCCGAACGGCGGGCCCGCGACGTCGTCGCCGACCTCACCCCGCGGGTCGAAAACGGCTGGGACGTCGTCGTCTGCGAGCCGTCCGACGCCGTGATGGTGCAGTCCGACTACGCCGACCTGCTGGGCGACGCCTCCGCGGAGCTGCTTTCGGAGTACACCTACGGGGTCTGCGAGTACCTCGACGTCAGGGGGCTCGACGAGCGGGTCGCCTTCGACGCGCCGGCGGAGCCGCTGGTCTACCACGGCCACTGCCACCAGAAGGCGACCAAGCGGGACCACCACGCCGTCGGCGTCCTCCGGCGGGCGGGCTACGCGGTGGAGCCGCTGGACTCGACCTGCTGCGGGATGGCCGGCGCGTTCGGCTACGAGGCCGAACACTACTCGATTAGCCGCGCGATCGGGCGGCTGCTGTTCGAGCAGGTCGACGCCGCCGACGGCGCCCCGGTCGCGCCCGGTGCCTCCTGCCGGACCCAGCTCGGCGACCGCGAGGACGCCCCCGAGCCGGACCACCCGGTCCAGCGGCTCGCCGCCGCCCTCGCCGACTGAGCGCCGGCCGGCGGTGCGGACCGCCGGGCAGAACGCAGGGATTTTATAATTTGGGGGTCGACGGTCCGGTATCAATGGGCTGGTCGCGTGCGGGTCGGGCGCTGTCGGTTCTCCTCGCGTGTGTTCTGCTGTCGTCGGCCGCGACGGCCGGGCTCGCCGTTGCCGGGAGCAGCGCGACGGACGACGGTCCGGCTCCCGGCCCTGCCTCGGCGCTCGCCTTCGCGCCCGCACAGGCGGCCGAGTCCGGGTCGACGGCGCTGCTGCAGGGGTTCGAGGCCGACCGCACCGCCTTCGTCGTCACCGTCTACGAGAACGGCTCCGCGGAGTGGCGGTTCCGGTACGAGCGGGCGCTCAACGGCTCCGAACGGGAGGACTTCGAGGCGTTCGCCGAGGAGTTCAACGAGAACGAGACGGAGCTGTTCACCAACTTCCGGACGCGGGCGCGATGGCTGGCCGACAACGGCTCGGGGGCGACGGGCCGGGAGATGCGCGCGACGGGGTTCGACCGCGACGCCCGCGTCGAGGGGCTGACCCCGCAGACGCAGGCGCTCGGGGTCGTCGAGCTGTCGTTCCGCTGGGAGGGGTTCGCCCGCGTCGACGACGCGGGCGACGTCGAGGCCGGCGACGTCTTCGAGGGCGGGCTCTACGTCGGCCCCGACCAGGAGCTGGCCTTCGCGGCCGGCCCGAACCTGGCGTTCGTCCGCGCCCAGCCCGAGGACGGCCGCGTGCTGTCGGGGGACTCGCTGGCGGACAGCGACACCGTCACCTGGACCGGCGAGCGGTCGTTCACCGACCAGCGGCCCCGGGTCGTGCTGGCCGACGCCGACCGGGTCGGCGGCCCGGGGGCGACGACCACGACCGCGACCCCGACCGACGGCGGCCCGGGGCTGCTGCTGCCGATTGGGGTGCTGCTGGTCGTCGTCGCCCTCGGCGGCGGCGCGGCGGTGGCCTACCGGAGCGGGGCGCTGCCGTCCGGCGGCGCGGCCGCCGAGTCGGGGGCCGACGGCGACGGGGGCGCCAGTACCGGCACCGGCACCGGCGCGGGCGCGACCGACGCCGGCGGCGAGACGACCCCGTCGGTCGGCGTCAGCGAGGCGGAGCTGCTCTCCGACGAGGAGCGCGTCATCAACCTGCTGGAGGACCGCGGCGGCCGCATGAAGCAGGTCGACATCGTCGAGGCGACCGACTGGTCGAAATCGAAGGTGTCGATGCTGCTGTCGGACATGGAGGAAGACGAGCAGATCTCCCGGCTCCGGGTCGGCCGCGAGAACATCGTCTCGCTGGCCGGCAACGAGCCCGACGCCGCCGGCTCGCCGTTCGACGACGAGGAGTGACCGCCGAACCGACGGCCATTTGGGCCGGGCGGCCCGACTCCCGCGCATGGGAGCGGACCGACCCGAGGCGACGGCGGCCGACCGCCGCGACAAGACGAGCCCGTGGCCGGTCGTCGTCGTGCTCGGCATCGTCCTCAGCGAGGTGGGCATCCTGTTCAACCTCTACCCGGTGTCGGTGACGGGGCTGCTGCTGTTCACCGGCAGCGTCGCCGGCATCGTCACCGAGGCGGGCTACGCGGCCCGGCCGTGGCGGCTGCTCGCGGGGCTCGGGTCGGGTCTCGTCGTCGTCGGCCTGCTGGTCGTCGCCTCGCAGGTCGACGGCGGCCTCTCGTCGTATCTCGCCGCCGCCGCCCTCGACGACGGTATCGTCCAGCGCGGCTACACGGTCGCCGCCACCGGGACCATCGCCGCGCTGGTCGGCGGTTCGCAGGTCGTCGTGGCGACGGACCGCTAACGCAACGTCTTTGTGTGGCTGCTCGAACTGTCGGGCAATGAGCGATCGCATCTTCGACCGCGAGACGCTCCTCGACCTGACGGTGAACGTCATCCCGCTGGGGATCCTCGTCTTCTTCGTCGGAGCGTACGCGCTCATCGGCTCGTTCCCGGACGACCCGGTCATCGTCCTCATCCAGATGTCGATCATCGTGCTGACCGGCGTCGGGCTGGCGGTGCTGACGTACTTCTCGGGGAAAGCCATCTCCGGTGCCGAAGAGGAAATCGACGACTACATTCCGGCCGGCTACTCCGAGGCCGACGCCGAGGTGGCGGGCGTGCCCGGCGAACCCGAACCCGACTCCGAGGCCTCCGACGGCGCGGAGTGAGCGGTCGGATATTTCCGGCGATGGCGCCGGCATAACACAACCTTTCTTTACCCGCGGGTCCTGGCTCCGGACATAGACAATGGCAGCAGAACAGCTCGCGCTGACCGTTCTCATGGGGGCTCTGCTGGTCGGTATCGCGGCGTTCCTGGCCCGCACCGAGAACTGGCGCACGTACGCTCCGCTCGCGGGCGACCCGACGACGGCGGGCGGGAGCCACGAACAGGGCCACGGCCACAAGCCGTCGGGGGTCATCCGGTGGCTGACGACGGTCGACCACAAGGACATCGGCATCCTCTACGGCACCTACGGCGTCATCGCGTTCCTGTGGGGCGGCGTCGCGGTGATGATCATGCGGCTGGAGCTGACGACCCCGACCTCCACCATCATCGACCCGTCGCTGTACAACGCGCTGCTGACCAGCCACGGCATCACGATGCTGTTCCTCTTCGGGACGCCCATCATCGCGGCCTTCGCCAACTACTTCGTGCCGCTGCTCATCGGCGCCGACGACATGGCCTTCCCCCGGATCAACGCCATCGCCTTCTGGCTGCTGCCGCCGGGAGCGCTGCTCATCTGGGCCGGCTTCTTCACCATCCCGCTGCCCGTCGAGATCGGCCCCGCAGAAACCTCCTGGACGATGTACGCGCCCCTGTCGGTCGAACAGGGCAACCCCGGCGTCGACCTGATGATGCTCGGGTTGCACCTCACCGGCGTCTCGGCGACGATGGGCGCCATCAACTTCATCGCGACCATCTTCACCGAGCGCGGCGAGAACGTCACCTGGGCCAACCTCGACATCTTCTCCTGGACCATCCTCACCCAGTCCGGGCTCATCCTCTTCGCCTTCCCGCTCCTCGGGAGCGCGCTCGTCATGCTGCTGCTCGACCGGAACTTCGGGACGACGTTCTTCGCCGTCGAGGGCGGCGGCCCCATCCTGTGGCAACACCTCTTCTGGTTCTTCGGCCATCCGGAGGTGTACATACTCGTGTTGCCGATGATGGGGCTGGTGTCGTGGATCCTGCCGAAGTTCGCCGGCCGGAAGCTGTTCGGCTTCAAGTTCGTCGTCTACTCGACGCTGGCCATCGGGGTGCTGTCGTTCGGCGTCTGGGCCCACCACATGTTCGGCAGCGGGATGGACCCCCGCATCCGGGCGTCGTTCATGGCGACCTCGCTGGCCATCGCCATCCCGTCGGCCGTCAAGACGTTCAACTGGATCACGACGCTGTGGAACGGCCGGGTCCGGCTGACCGCGCCGATGCTGTTCTGCATCGGCTTCGTCTCCAACTTCGTGCTGGGCGGCATCACCGGCGTCTTCCTCGCGGCCATCCCGGTCAACCTCGTCCTCCACGAGACGTACTACGTGGTCGGGCACTTCCACTACATCGTGATGGGGATGATCGCCTTCGCCGGCTTCGGCGCCATCTACTACTGGTTCCCCATCGTCACCGGGAAGATGTACCAGAAGACGCTCGCGAAGTGGCACTTCTGGCTGTCGATGATCGGCGTCAACATCACGTTCTTCTCGATGCTGCTGATGGGCTATCTCGGGATGCCGCGGCGGTACGCCACCTACGACTTCAACCCGGCGCTGGCGCCGCTGGCCTCCGTCGAGCTGCTGCACCGGGTGACCACCTTCGGGGCGGTCCTCATCGCCCTCGGGACGCTCATCTGGCTGTGGAACATCGTCCAGTCGTGGGCCGAAGGCCCCGAGATCACCGACCCCGACCCCTGGAACACCAAGCGCGACGGCCTCCACGGACGCGAGTTCGCGTGGTTCGAGGAGCAGCTCGCCGCCGACGGCAAGCTCGCCACCACCGACGGCGGCGAGGCGAGTGATACGAGCCGAGCCTCGTCGGAGCTGCAGTCCGACGGCGGCGAGACGAGCGACGCGGAGCAGCCCGCCGACGACTGACGCGGCTCGCCGTTTTCGGTTCGTTCTC
>JAHENN010000082.1 GCA_018609665.1 Haloarculaceae archaeon
CGCGGCGACGACGTAGGCGATGGTACTGAACGACCCCAGCGCGTACAGGGGGTACCAGTACCAGAACTTGTTGTCGAGGTTGTACTGCTCGGTGTGGCTCTTCGGCATCTGGAGGTTCGTCTTGTAGTACATGTCCTCCAGCAGCTCCAGGTAGTCGACGATGCGGAGCCGTCGGTCGAGCCAGATGAGCGCGGTCAGGTAGACCTCCTCGATCGGCGAGAGGTCCTTGCTCTCCATCCACGCTCCGTGGTCGTAGTCGTCCGTGCGTTCGAGGCTCATTGTTATGGTCTGGGGAGGGAGATGAACGTCCCGAACTCGGGGCTGAACGGGTCGTACTGCGACTGGTGGCACTGGCAGTAGACGCCGTCCTCGATGTCGTACTGTGCGGCGCTGTCGCTGACCTTGTAGCCGGGGACACAGCAGAAGTGCGTACAGACGTTCAGGTACGCGATGACGCCCTGGCTGGAGGCCCCGGAGAACCACTCGCCGACCTGGTCGTCCCGCTGGGCCTTCTCCTCGATCTGCTTGCTGCGGATGACCGTCACCGGCAGCTGGCCGTCGAGGCCCTCGGAGCGCCAGGTCGCCTGGGCGGGCTTGCCGACGCCCTCGGAGCCGATGTCGTTGCCCCACTCCTCGTAGTCGGCGAAGTCGTCGACGTTGAGCCGGTCGCCCTCGGACAGTTCGTCGGCCTGCCACCCGTAGTCGGCGTCGCCGGAGGCGACGGACTTGAAGTAGTTCTCGGCGTCGGTGTCCGGCTGGACGCCCTCGGCGTTCTGGCGGCCGCAGTACTGGAACCACTCCGTCGAGTAGGTCCGGCCGCCGATCTCGGTTTCGGCGACCTGGAACGTCGCGCCGCCCTCGGTGACCTCCTCGGGGTCGGGCCAGACGCCGCGGATGTCGCCGGCGTCGTCGATCTCGACCGGGATGTACGGCATCCCGCGTGGCGCCGGCCCGCCGACGAGGCTGACACCGACGTACTCGGTGGGGCCGCCGCCGCCGCCGGAGGGCTGGGTCGTCAGGTTGATCGTCGCCGCGCCGCTGACGCCGACGCCGGACAGCGCCGCGCTCCCGACGACGCCCTTCACGAACCGCCGCCGGCCGGACTCGCTGGGGTACTTGTCCTCGCTCATCGCTTGTAGTAGGGGTAGACGGCTCGTTTCAACTTCTCGACCGCACCGTCCGTAATCTCTTCGCCGTACATGTCGTCCTCCTCGACGTAGAGGTCCTCCCACTTGCGGCGGCGCTTCTTCACCACCATCACGTCCGGGAGGAACTCCTTGCGGTACAGCAGGAGGATGAACGCGAGGTTGATGAACACGCCGGCGAGCAGCAGGCCGAGCAGCACGTTGCCGGCCTCGCTGCCGGTCGAGGTGCCGACGGCCCACCCGGCCGTCAGCCCGTAGGTGAACAGGCCGACGAGCACGACCTGTGCCACCGACAGAATGACGATCGCGATCGCCGCGACCGTGCTCTCCCGCGCCGGTTCGTACCGATGGATCGCGCCGTAGCTGTTGTCTGACATGGTCAGTCAGCCCCACTCGTGTGGGGCGATTCGCCGTACTTCAGCGTGAAGAACGTGAACACGAGCGACACCGACATCAGTAGCATGACGCTGACGCCGACCCAGTGTTCGTGGATGTCCACGCCGAACTCGATTGGCTCCTTGACCTCCGCGCCGGCCAGCGTCGTCGTCGCGACGTCGTCGCCGACGGCGACACCGCCCTTCATGCCGCTGGTCTTGTGCGGCGAACAGTAGTAGGTCGTGATGCCGGCGTCTTCCTCGGTGAACTCGTACTCGTAGCTGCCCGACTCGGCGGGGTCGCCGCTGTCGAGGCCGGCCGGGCCCGCCTCGGCGACGACGTTGTGGGCGCCGCCCTCGCCGGTCCACTCCCAGGTGACGGTCGTCCCGGGCGAGACCCAGACCGCCGCCGGGGCGAAGGCGAGTCCGCTGCCGGCGCCGACCTCGACCGTCACGGCGTCCTCGCCGCGGGCGTCGACGATGCCGTCCTCGCTGTACCCGTTGGCGTCGTCGAGGAAGGACCCGAACGCCGGCACGGTCTCGCCGCCGCCCCCTTCCTCGCCGCCGCCAGCCGCCGCTGCCGGCTGGCCGGCGCCAACGGCCGCGCCCGCCGCCGTCGCACCGCCGGCGGCGCGCACGAAGTCCCGACGTTTCATACACTGGAAATCGGAACCGTCGGGTTTTAAACCCAGCGATGGCGGCCGTGCGAGCGGCTCCCCTGCGCCGTCACCGGTCGTCGGGAAGCTCCTCCGCGTCGTCGTCCAGCGCCTCGCGGTGGACCCGCTCCATGGCCTCCTCGAGGCGCCGCCCGCCGGCCTCGAAGGCCTCGTCCGGCAGGAAATCGGGTCGCTCCTCGGAGCCGGCGCCGACGGCCCGGAGCCGGTCGCGGTACTGCTCGGCTCGCATCCGGTCGGACAGCCTGGCGTTGGCGACCGTCAGGAACAGGAACCCGCCCATGACGAGGAAGAGAAACCCCAGCGTCAGGACGATGGCGCCGGCGAAGCCGATGTCGACGGCGCCGACGACGCTGGCCAGCCACGCCAGCACGAAGCCGACCCCCGACAGCATCGTCGCGGCGGCGACGACCTGCAGCATCCGGTTGCCGAAGTCGCCGCTGCCGGCCTCGACGCTGTCGGGGTGCGGGAGGCCCGCGTCGTCGTCGACGTCCGGCACGTCGTACGATTCCATCGAGCAGAGCGCGACCATCGGCTCGACGTCCCGGAGGATGGTGCCGGTCCCGCGGACGGTGCCGTCCGGCCGGACGATTGCGTACCCCTCGTCGGAGTAGGCGACCACCCGGTCGGCGTCGCCCTCGCCGACCCGCTCGACGACGGCGAACACCTCCCGGCGCCGGACGTTCGACCGCAGCTCCCGCTCGACGCGGTCGAGCAGCTGCCCGCCGGTGAGCCACGAGTCGGGGTCGAAGACCGCCTCCCACTCCTCGGCGCTCATCTCGGCCATCTCCGCGGTGCCGAACTCCTCGAAGTCGTACTGCTCCTCGACGCGGGCCCGCAGCTCCTCCGTCGAGAGTTCTTCCTCCTCGCCGCCGTCGCCGGCGTCGTTGACCGCGGTCTCCGTGTCGGCCCCGGTGTCGGCCGTCTCCGGCCCGTCGGCGCTTCCCTCCGAGGACCCGCGGCTGTCAGCCATTGGAGGCGATTGGACGGTCGGCGGCTTACCTCTTTTGAACGGGACGGACACGGCACACTCAAGCGCCGCCCGCCCGTACGCTCCGGCGATGGTCTCCGACGCGCAGGTCGCCACCGTCGTGCTGCTGGCCGTGGCCGCCAGCTTTCCCTGCTTTCTCTACGGCGCCTGGATCATGATCGACGCCGAGCGGGTGACCTGGAGCGTCCTCACCTACCACCTGCGGTTCATCGTCACCGGGCTGGTGCTGACGACCGTCCCGCTGCTGACGTGGATGCTGCCGCGGCTCGTCGACCAGCTCGGCGGCTTCGCCGCCGTCCACGCCTTCTTCGGCCTGCAGGCGTACGCCTTCCTCGGGTTCGGCTTCACCGGCATCGTCCGCATCTTCCGGGCGAAGTACAACCACGACCTCTACACCGACTACGACGAGGAGGTGCTGCTGGAGGAGATCGGCGGCGACGACATGCAGTTCTGGCGCCGCCGGCTCCGTATCGGCGTCTTCGGCTACGTCGGCTGCTGGATCGTCGCCTTCCTGACCGGCTTCTTCCGGTATATCTTCCGGTACGTCGTCTGAGCGGCGTGGCCGACGGCGCTATCCGTGCGGACGGTGAACACCGTCCATGTCGCTGCATCCGCTTCGCTCGGCCGCGTATCTCGCCGGCGCCTGTGCCGGCGGTCTCGCGACGGCGGCGGTCGTCGCCGCCCGCGAACGGGAGCCGCAGGCGGCGGTCCAGCGGTCGGTCGTGGCCCTCGCTGCCGGCGCCGCCGCCGTGGTGTTCGAGGAGCTGACGCCGGAGCCGTGACCGGCGCCGGCGCCCGCGGCGAGCGGTTGAAGCCGTTCCGGCCGAAATGCGCCGTATGGCTGACACGCGCGAGCGGGCGGTCCGGTCGGCGGTCGCAGCGCTCGTCCTGCCACACGAACTCGGCCACGCCATGCTCGCGCGGCTGCTCCGGCTCGAGACGGAGGTGACGCTGCTGCC
>JAHENN010000083.1 GCA_018609665.1 Haloarculaceae archaeon
CCGCGCCGTCGCGCTGGTCGCGGGCCGCCGCCCGGCGGGCGATACGGGCCCGTCGGAGCTCGAACCGCGTCGCCGCAGCCGAGTTCGCCTCGCCGAGCCGCTCCAGGACCGCACCGCGTCCGTCCCGCAGCGTGGCCGCCGGCAGCCGCTCCCCGAGGTCGACCATCTGCCCGGGGTGGACCGTCCCGTCGACGACGACCCGCGGCTCGGCCGCCTCGAGGTCGTCGCACAGCGCCTCGACGCGGTCGAGCGTCGACGGCGGGAGGTGGTACCGGTTGTCCTCCGGGCGGTCGACGACCACGGTCTCGGCGACCTCGTGGCCCGACGCCGCGACGACGGCGCGGAGGCCCGGCGTGACCGCGCCGGACCGGCTGGCTATCACGGCCGGCTGGCCCATCGTGCCGGGGACAGGCGACCGAGCGTCTTGTCGGCACCGGTAGCGGCGGGACGCGGCGACGGGCAACGCATACCCCGCCCCGGGCCGAACGGGGACGCATGACGGATCACGAGGCTACGACGCCGGACGTCTACGACTCGCTTGACGGGCAGGTGGCGCTGGTCACCGGCGCGACGCGGGGCATCGGCGCGGCGATCGCCGCCGACCTCGCCGACCGCGGCGCGACCGTCTACGCCGGCGCCCGCGACACCGACGACGCCGCCGACGACCTGCGAGCCGTCCGGCTTGACGTGACCGCCGACGACGAGGTCGCTACCGCGTTCGACCGCGTCGCGAGCGAGGCCGGCCGGCTGGACGTGCTGGTGAACAACGCCGGCATCTTCCGCCGGTGCGGCTCACTCGAGGGGATGTCGATGGACGCCTTCGACCGGACGATGGCGGTGAACCTCCGCGGGCCGACGCTCGTCACGAAACACGCCCTGCCGCTGCTGCTGGAGCGGGCGGGCGGCCGGGTGGTCAACGTCTCCTCGGGGCTGGGGCAGTTCGCCGACGGGCGGATGGACGGCAACTACCCGGCCTACCGCGTCTCGAAGGTCGGGCTGGGCGGGCTGACGGCCTACCTCCACGCCGAGCACGGCGCCGACGGGCTCGTCGCCAACGCCGCCAGCCCCGGCTGGGTGCGGACCGACATGGGCGGGCCGAACGCCGACCGTAGCCCCGAGGAGGGCGCCGACACGCCGGCGTGGCTCGCCCGGTTCGAGCCCGGCGCCCCCGGCGGCCGGCTCTGGAAGGACCGCGAGCCGGTCCCGTGGTAGCCCGGCGCTCCGGCGAACGGACCACGGTCGCCCGTCGCACGGCACCCCGCGGCGAAGGCTTATCGGCGCGGCGGCGGTAGATTGGGTGATGAGACGGAACCCGGGCGACGACGAGGACGGCCCGTTCGGCGGGCGGTTCGGCGGTATCGAGGAACTGCTGGCCGGGATGGCCGACGGCGGGGCGGCGGCCGTCGACGTCCACGAGTACGACGACGAGGTTCGCGTCGTCGCCGACGTGCCGAACACCAGCCGGGAGCGGGTCGACGTGTGGTGCGACGGGCGGGCGGTGGCGATCCGCGCCGACCGGGACGGGCCGCCGTTCGTCGCCCGGGTCGACCTGCCGGCGTACGTCGACGACGACTCCGGGCGGCTGGACCTCAACAACGGCGTGCTCGAGGTCACCTTCGACCGCGACACCGACCCGGCGAACATCGGGTTCCACTGACCGGCGGCCGCACCGGGCCACCGCCGGAGCGACGGCTGCGACGGATATATTCCCGGGCAGTACCACGGCCGACACGATGCGCGCACGGGGGGTACGGTGGACCGTTCTCGCCTTCGAGATCGACCGGGTCGACCTCGACCCGGGCCAGAGCGCCGAGGACCGGGAGTCCGCGGTCGCGGGGCTGCTCCGCGGCGACGGGGTCGCCGCCGTCGGCGTCGACCCGGCGGCGGTCGCGCTCGACCCGGTCGACGTCGACCACCACGTCGAGTTGACGCCACGGCGGCGCGAGACGGACCGGCCGCTGCGGTACCTGTACGCCCAGACCGGGCCGACCTCCGTCGACGAGAGCCGGGCGGTGCTGGACGCGACGGTGCCGTACTGGGACCGGGCGGTCGTCGCCCGGGCCTTCCGCGGGGACTACCTCGACGCGACGCTGTACGGCCAGACGGTCGAGACCGGCGACGGCGACGTCGGCCGGGCGGCCCTCGACCCCGGCGAGTGGTTCCGGGCGGCGCAGGCGGGGCGGGCGCGGGCCTCCCCCGCGGCCGGCTACGTCGGGCAGGCCGACGCCCGCGGGCTGGACGTCGTCTACCGGCTGGCCGACGACCACGACTTCCGGCTCAGGGTCCACGTCGGCGAGCGCGGCGGCCAGACGCCCGCCACGCCGGCGGACGGCCCCCCAGCGAGCCGGCTCGACCCCGACGACGTCGAACCGGGGGAGGTGCTGCCGTACTGGGTGACGACGCACCGCGGCTCCCGGCCGGTCGACCCCGGGCTGTTCCCCGAGCGATTCGTCGAGGGCGTCACGGCGGTCGAGGGGGTCGCCGACGCGGCCACGCCGGACGTCGATCCCGGTTACTGGCTTCGCGGGTGACCGCGGGCCGACTCGATCAGGCCGCGACGCCGACGGCTGCCCGGGGTGACGCGCCGTCCGCCTCACGCTCCGGGAGCGAACCAGTCCGGTTCGGAGGGCCCCGGCGCGCGCGGCGCCGGTCACCGCCGCAGCTACCGGACCGCTCCGAGGCGCCGGCACCCCTCGCCCCGCCGTCGTCGGGCTCTCGGTCGCCGCGGTCGGCGTGCCGGCTCCACCGTGTCATCCCTCCCGCCGCCGGACCTCGTCGGTGACGTCCTGCAGGACGACCTCCCCCCGGGGGACCCGCTGGGCGGTCACCACCGACCGGTCGGCGTCGGGGCCGTCGTCGGTCTTGTCCACCGCGTAGCCGACGTACGTGCAGACCTCCCGGGAGAACTCGACAACCGAGTAGCCCCAGTTGTGGCCGTCGAAGAACTCGATGTGGGGGTTCATCGCCGTGACGAGCCGCGAGAGCAGCGGCTCGGTGAGCCGGCCGCGCCACCCGCGTTCGATGTGGAGGGCCTCGGCGACGTTCAGCGACGTCACCGCCGGCGTCATGAACTCCACGCCGATGCGCTCGCCGCCCGCGACGCCTTCGCCGCCGCCGACCCGGCCCGGGTACGCCGACCGCTTGTACGCCGCGACGTAGCAGTGCATGTCGCCGGTCAGGGTGACGTAGTTGTCGACGTCGGCGGCGGCGACCGCCTCGGTGATCCGCATCCGCTCGCGGGTGTAGCCGTCCCAGCCGCCCTGAACGGGGTACAGCGACAGCGGGCCGGAGCCGAGCCGGAACGGGACGGTCAGCACCTCGTCGGCCCACACCGACCACACCGTCTCCGAGCCGGTGATGGTGTCGACGAGCCACTCCCGCTGGTCGTCGCCGAGCATCGCGCGGCCGGGTGGCTCCCGGTGGGGGCCGACCTCGTCGACCGTCGGGATGACCTCCCGCGGGGGGTCCCGGAACAGCCGCTCGTCGGTGAGCGCGAGCGTGACGAGGTCGCCGAACTCCATCGACCGCCAGAGCCGGAACCGCTCCTGCAGCTCCCCGGCGGCCGGGTCGTACTCCACGCGGGCCGGCATGTACTCCCACCAGGCGTGCATCGCGTCGGCGACGAGTTCCGTCATGAACGCCGGGTCGTCGCCGCGGGGGTGGTCGCCGGCCGGAGCGTCGGTCTCGTCGTCCCAGTAGACGTCGTTGACCAGCTCGTGGTCGTCCCAGCCGGCGATGAGGGTGTGGGATTCCAGCGCCTCCTGCATGAACCGGTCGCGGCGGTACTGCCGGTAGAGATACCGGTAGTCGTCGAGCCCCCGGACCCGGTCGTGGCCGCTCGGGAACGACAGCTCCCGGCCGGGGTAGTCCCGGGAGCCGAGCCCCTTGAACTCGCCCGCGTCGGACTCGTAGATGAAGTCCCCGACGTGGACGATGAAGTCGACGTCCTCCTCGGCGACGTGGTGCAGCGCCGGGTAGTAGCCGTTGAGGTAGTTCTGACAGGCCAGCACCGCGAACCGGACGGCGTCGGGTTCGGCGTCGGGCGCCGGCAGCGTCCGGCAGCGGCCGACCCGCGAGGCGGTGCCGCGGTAGACGAACCGGTAGCGGTAGTCGCTTCCGGGGTCGAGGTGGCCGTCGAGGTCGATCTTGACCGTGTAGTCGTGGGCCCGGATGCCGGCGTCGTCGGTCACGACGCCCTCGTAGACGACGTCCTCGAAGGCTGCGTCCGTCGCGACCTGGACGGCCACCGGCGAGCCGGGGTCGAACCGCTCGGGGGCGATTCGGGTCCAGAGGATCACCCCCTCGGGCGTCGGCCCGCCGCTGGCGACCGACTGCGGGAACGTCCCGTCGGGGTCGGCGCCGGGGTCGACGTCGAACGCCGCCGCCCGGCCCGGCGTCTCCGGGTCGACGGCGACCGCGAGGTCGTGGGAGTCGAGTTCCGAGAGCAGTTCGGCGTGGTCGTCCTGTCCGCGTGCGGGTTCGTCGCGTCCGTCCAGCGCACCGCCGTCCGGCATGGACCGCCGTCGGGGCCGGCAGTTGATTACCATTCCGGTCGCCCTCCGCTACTCGCCGTCACTACCGGCCCGCGGGTCGACGGCCGCCCCGCTCCGGACGATGCCGACGTTGCCGGCCGTCTCCCGGCTGATCCGCTCGGCGAGGGAGCCGAACGTCGTCCGCGGGGCGGCGCCGCCCTCCGAAAGCCCCACGCAGACCGTGTCGTACTCCCGTATCGTCTGCAGAATCGCCGACTCGACGTCCGCGTCGACGACCACGACGCTCTCGTAGGCCTCGGGGTCCAGCCCGGCGCGCTCGGCGACCGACTCGATTCTCTCCCGTCCCCGCTCGATCCGGCTCGGCTCCCCGTCGGCCGTCGGCGCGCGCGGCTGGACGTTCAGCAGGGCGGGAACGGCGTCGGAGACGGCGGCGAACTCGACGGCACGGCGGGCGGCGACGGGCGCGTGCGGCCCCGGCCCCGCCAGCGCCACGGGGCGACCGACGGCGTCGTTTTCGATTCTGACGAGCGACAGGTCACACGGGGCGTCGCTCACCACGGTGTCGAGCGTCGAGCCGAAGACGCGGTCTCCGCCCTCCGGCGCCCCCTGCCAGCCGACGAGGGCCTGGTCGGCGCCTTCCTCGGTCATGACGTCGACGAGGGCCTTCCCCGCGTCCTCGGCGACGAGCGCGCTCGTCCGGAGCGCGACGTCGGTCTCCGCCGCGAGGTCGCGGGCGGTCTCGAGCAGCGCGCGCTGGTTGTCGAGGCGGTCCGAGGCGACGTTCCGCTCGGAGTCGGAGGCCTCGACCACGTTCACGACGACGAGTTCGGCGGCGCCCTCGCGCCCGGCTGCCGCCGTGGCGGCGGCGAGCCGCAGGAGTCCCCGCTCAGTCTCCGGGTTCGCGACCCCGACGACGACCCGGTAGGGGTCGTCCGGAACGGTCGTCGTGGACGACCCGGGAATCGAGGCCCCGACCCTCCGGGCGACCCCGCCGAACGCCTCGTCGAACATCCCCTCCTCCGCCGCGCCGCTCCGGGAGTAGACGACGTGCCAGACGACGCCGAAGAGGACGATACCGCTGCCGACGAGGATGACGGGCGTCGCCATCTGTGAGATGACGATGCCGGCCATCACGACGCCCAGGACCGGCACGACCGGATAGAGGAGGCTCGGCATCTCGAAGTCGGGGTCGTACGCATCCGGGTCGGCGCGGCGGAAGACGACCACGGCGACGTGGACGAGCGCGTACGTGACGAGGAAGCTGAAGCTCGCCACCTGCGCCAGCAGCGCGACGATGGCCTCCACGCGGAGCCCGGCGAGCACGAGCAGGCCGGTCACCGCGCCGGTCGTCATGATGGCCCGGTGCGGCGTGCTGAACCGCTCGTGGGTGACGTTCAGCCGCTCGTCCATCAGCCCGTCCCGGCCCATGGCGAAGATGACCCGCGACGCGGCGAGAATCGAGGAGTTGGAACTCGAGATGGCGGCGACGGCGGCCGCGACCGTGACGGCGACCACCCCCACCGTCCCGAACATGGTGATCGCGGCGACGTCGGAGACCGGAACGAGCGACCCGCCGAGTTCCTGGTACGGCACGACGCCCGTGCTGACGATCATGATGACCGCGTACAGGAGCGTCACCGACACGACCGACAGGATCATCGTCAGCGGGATGAGCTTCCCCGGCCGCTTGATCTCGCCGGCGACGGTGGCGATGATCTCGAAGCCGAGGTACGTCACGAAGACGGTCCCGGTCGTGGCGACGATGCCCGTCGGACCCGTCGGGGCGAACTCCTCGAGGTTGCCGGGGTCGACGAAGAACACCCCGAGGGCGACGTAGATGAGCACGACGACGAGCTCCGCGCCGATCATGATGTTCTGCGCGCCGCTGGACTCGTCGGTGCCGTAGTAGTTGATGCCGGTAATCAGCCCGAGGCCGACGAGCCCGAACAGGACGATGAGCGCCCGCCCGTCGAAGAACGGCACCGGCACGACGATGTACTGGCCGAAGCCGATCATGTAGAAGGCGCTGGCGAACATCAGCCCGGTCCACATCCCCCAGCCGACGACGCTGCCGAACAGGCCGCCGAGGGCGCGGTTGACGTAGTGGTAGCTGCCGCCGGCGATGGGCATGCCGGTGGCCAGCTCCGCCAGCGACAGCGCGGCCAAAAGTGCCACGAACCCCGCGATGAGAAACGAGACCGCGCTGGCGGGGCCGGCTCCCTCGGCCGCCAGCCCCGGGAGGATGAAGATGCCGGCGCCGATCATCGTGCCGCCGCCGAGCGTCATCGCCTCGAGGAAGCCGAGGTTCCGCTCCAGTTCGCCGGCGTCGACCGTCATGACGCGCCTCCCGGGGGCCGGGACGGCGTCGCGGCGCCGGAGCTGAGGACGAGACTGGGGGTCGCCCGTGGCGCAGGCTCACCGTGGCGCACGACTGCATCGGTCCGGCGACGGCCGTGTCGGTCGGCGTGTGTGACTCCCTCGTGTGTGTGCATCGGGGCTCGCGAGCGGTGGATTTGGTTACTCGCGGGGACTGGCCGCCGCGACACTTTTTGCCGCCCACGCTGGCGGGAGTCAATCACTTTCGCTACGGCGGGAGACGTTGTAACGGTTGTGTTTCGGTCCCGGGGCCGGAGTCGGGTCGTGTGCCGCCGCGTGCCGCCGGCTCAGTCGACGTCACGGACGATGAAGGCGGGCTTGTCGACCTCGTCGACGATGCGGGACGGGACCGACCCCAGGATGCGCTCCCGGAGCGACGGCTCCGTCTCTCCCAGAACGAGGAGGTCGTACTCCCGGGCGAGGTCGATTATCTCGTCGTACGGCGACGCCGCGTCGGAGAGTTGCCAGTCGATTCGGTCGCGGTCGACGCCGGCCTCGTCGAGCCGGTCGACGGCGCCGCGGACGAGGGACTCGCCGCGGTCCGAGTCGTCGTCGGCGACGGAGTGGAAGAAGGTGACCGACGCCTCGTTCGCCCGCATGACGGCCGCCAGAAGCGAGACGATCCGCTCGAGGTTCGCGTCGCCGCGCACCGGGACGAGAACCCGCTCGACGCGGTCGACCGGGCCCGGCGTCAGGACGGCGCCGCAGCCGTACTCGGCGGCGACACGGTCGATAGCGTCCGCCCGGTCGTGCGTGAACACGAGGACGTCCGTCACGTCGACGCCGCCGGCCTCGAAGGCCTCGGCCATCCGCCCCAGCGTCGCCGTCGCGTCGGACTCGTGGTCCCGTCTGAGCTGTGCGGGCGCCACCTGGTCCGGGACCGGGTAGTAGCCGAGGAGGACGACGTCGACCGACCGGCAGAGGTCGACGAGCGACTGCGCCGGCGAGCCCTCGCCCGAGACGTCGACCGGGACGAGTATCGTCGCGTCGTCACTTAGTGTCATACGTCACGTTCCCGCCGCCGTCACTTCGGACTTCGGGTCGTCAGTAGCCGTAGGCGAGAGGACGAACGGACGGACGAACGGCCGCTCCGGAGCCGAGCAGCCGGGAACCGGGTCCTGAATTGTGCCGTGGCGGAGCAGTTGATACGACACCGGCACCCGTCGAGGAAACGGAACGGCGAGTTCACTCGCATTCCGTGCCCCCCAGAGCTCGATCCACACGCCGCGGCCGGCCCGTCGACATCGGGACCCGACCCGACCCGACCCGACGGTGCCCTCGGCCGTCCCGGTCGATCCACACCTTCCGGCAAGGTGAGGCGCGCCGCGACCGTCCGGAGGCGAGCCGCGACGCTCCGGGAGGAGCGACGACCCCGGCTACCAGTTTCACCCCGGTGGGGTTAGCGTTAACACACTGCAGCCGATAATTCCGCGTACGATTCGTGACACGTATCCTCCACGTCAGCGACACGCACCTGGGGAACCGCCAGTACGGGGACGACACCCGGCGGCGCGACTTCGCCGACGCGTTCGAGGCCGCGGTCGACCTCGCCGTCGAGGAGGGGGTCGACGCGGTCGTCCACACGGGGGACCTCTTCGACGACCCGCAGCCGGGAGTTCCCGACGTCAACCGCTGTCTCGACGTCCTCGCCGGGCTCGAGGGGGCCGGGATTCCGTTCCACGCCATCGTCGGGAACCACGAGCGCAAGCTCGACGAGCAGTGGCTCGACCTCATCGGCCGCCTCGGGGCGGTCCACCGCCTCGACGACTCCCCGACGCTCGTCGGCGACGTCGCCCTCTACGGTATCGACGCGGTCCGGGCGCCCTCCTGGGACACGTACGACTTCACGCTCGAGGAGCCGCCCGAGGCGGCTCGCCTGACGGTCCTCTGTATGCACCACCTGTTCGAGGAGCTCGTGCCGCCGCAGCAGGCGGACTACGAGCTCGAGGCGGTTCTCGAGCGGCTGAACCTCGAGCCGGACGCGGTCGCTCTCGGCGACTACCACGGGTACGTCGAGGAGACCGTCGCCGGCGTCAAGACGTTCTATCCCGGGTCGACGGAGCGGGGTTCGACGAAGGAATCGGCGCCGCGCGGCGTGCTCCTGCTCGAGGCCGAGGACGGTGCTCTCGAGATCCGGCGGCGGACGCTGGACACGCCGGCCGGCGAGGCGCCCCGGGAGTTCGTCACCGTCCCGGTGCAGTTCGGCGAACGCGACGGGGTCGGGCTGGTCGAGCGGCGTCTCGAGGAGGCCCTCGGGCCCGACGAGACGGTCGACGGGACGGTCGTCGTCGTCCGGCTCCACGGCGAGGAGACGGGGGTCTCGCAGCGAGACGTCTACGAACTCGTCGCGTCCCGGGGCGCGGGCGTCGTCCACGTCCAGGACAGGCGCCGTGCGAGCGCCGACATCGAGTTCGAGGCCGGGAAGACCGACGTGGCGGACATCCGGTCGCTCGTCGACGAGACGATCGGCGAACTGGACCTCCGGCCGACGAGTTCGCACATCGAGGAGGTCGTCCGGGCGACGGACACGACCGCGGACACGCACGTCCGGAACGAGGTCGAGGCGATTCTCGCGGAGAAGCGGCGGGAGCGCTTCGACGCCGGCGAGGCGACGGAGGGTGACGCCTGATGCTCCTGCGGGAACTCACCATCGAGAACATCCAGAGTTACAGGCGGGAGACCATCGACCTCGAGGACGGCGAGACGCTCATCTACGGGAAGAACGGCGCCGGAAAGTCGACGATCTTCCGGACGGTGTTCGGCGCGCTCTTTCCGGAGAGCGGCAAGTACGAGATCGGAGCGGGGTTCAATCTCGCCGACTTCGTCCGCCACGGCGAGGAGCAGGGTCGCATCGAGCTCACGTTCGAGGCCGGCGGCCAGGAGTACGCCGTCGAGTGGGTCATCGACGCCGACGGCAGCACGGCGTCGTGCGAACTCCGCTCCGAGGCGCTGGACGACCCGGTGTCCGGCGTCCGGAGGGTCGAGCGCACCGTCAGCCAGGAGCTTCTCGGAATGGACGCCTCCTCGTTCGTCAGCAGCGTCTACGTCCAGCAGGGCGACATCGCGCGGCTCGTCCACGCCGACGCGGACGCTCGGGCGGAAATCCTGGACGGGCTTCTCGGGCTGAGCCGCGTCGACGAGCTGATCGACCGCGCGGTGAAGGCCCGGCGGGAGGCGAAGAACGAACGCGAGGAGGCGGAAAACCGCCTCGCCGAGGCGCGCGACCGGCTCGACGACCTCCCGGAGGAGGACGCGCTCCGGTCGGAGGTCGCCGAGCTGGACGAGAGGATCGACGGGACGGAAGACGAGATCGACGAGTACCAGGCGGACATCGACGAGATCGACGACCAGCTGGAGGAGTGGCGCGAGCGGCTCGAGACGGTCGACGAGCTGAGAGCCGAGCGCGAGAAGCTGGCGGACGAGCTGGAGCGAACGCGCGCGGAGTACGAATCTCACGGTGCCGACCTGGAGGAGGCCAAGCAGAGCAAAAAAGCGGCCGAAGCGGAGCTGACGGCGACCCGCGAGCGGATCGCCGACCTCGACGACGCCGTCGATGCGTACGACGTGTCCACCGTCGAGGCCGCCGAAGCGGCACTCGAGGCCGTCGAATCCGAGCTGGGCGACGAGCAGGAACGGAAGGCGGGCATCGAGGCCGATCTGCGAAACGCGAGGAAAGAAATCGAGCGTCTGGAAGACGAACGAGCGGACCGCGAGGCCGAGTTGACCGCTGCCGAGCGCGAACGCGAGCGGCTCGAGGCGGAGCTGAACGCCGAGCAGGAGTCGGAAGAACGGACCGAGGAGCGGCTCGAGGCGGCCGAGTCCGAGGCCGAGGCGGCGGTCGACGACGTTCGAGAGCGGGCCGGCGACCTCCCCGTTCCGGAGGACGCCGAGCTGGAGGCGCTCCGCGACGAGGAAATCCCGGCGGCCCGGGACGAACTGGCCGACGAGCGCGAGGCGCTCGGGAACGAGATCGGGCGCCTCCAGACGAAAGCGGAGCAGCTGGGCGACCTCGGCGACGAGGGCGTCTGTCCCGTCTGTGGCGCCGAACACGAGGGCGGACACACGGCCGACGGCCGGAGCGTCGAACGGGCGCTTTCGGACACGCGGTCCGACATCGAACGCCTGCAGGAGCGCCGCGAGCGGCTCGGCGAGCAGCGGGACGCGCTCGCGGACCTCAGGGCGGACGTCACCGACGCGCTGTCGAAGCGGGGGGCCGTCGAGGACCTGCGGGACGACCTGGCGGACGTCCGGAAAGAAATCGAGCGCCTGAGAGAAGACCTCGAAGACCAGAAAGCGGCGGTCGAGGAGGCCGACGAGGACCTCCAGGCGGTCGAAACGGAGCTGGCGGACGCCCAGGAGCGCGCCGAGGAGCTCGACGGAGAGCTGACCGACGTCGAGGACCGGATCGCCGAACTTGAGGCGGTCAGAGCGCCCGTCGCGGAGGCCTGCGAAGAACACGAGCGGGTCGACGACCTCGACGGCGACATCGACGGATACGAGCAGGAGATGGAACACGCCCGCGAGATGCGGCGGGCGCTCCTCGACGATATCGACGACCTCCAAGGCGACATCGAGGAGATAGACGACGAACTGGGAGACGTCGACGTCGAGGACCTGGAGTCAAACGTCGAGGAGTACGAGGGATACCGGGAGACTGCGGTCGAAGAGAAGGACGCTGCCGAAGCGGAACGGGAACGGCTCCTCCAGGAGCAGGCGGACGCGAAAGCGGCGCTGAAGACCATCGAACAGCAGGAGGAGCGCGTCGAGACGCTCACCGAGCGGAAGGAGTGGGGCGACGCCGTCGTCGGGGACATCAACGACGTCATCGCCGGCTACGAGGACGTCAAAAAGCAGCTCCGCGAGGAGAACGTCGAGCTGTTGAACGCCTACACGAACGAGGTGTTCAACGACCTGTACCAGAACCAGAGCTACGCCGGCGTCCGCATCGACCAGGATTACACGATCAGCCTCGTGACCAGCGACGGCGCCCGGATGAAACCCGAGGTCACGAGCGGCGGCGAGAGCACGGTCGTCAACTTCGCGCTGCGGGCCGGCGTCTACCGGCTCGTGGCGAAGCGCGACGGCTCCGGCGGCGACCGCCTCCCGCCGTTCATTCTCGACGAACCGACGAGCTTCCTCGACGACGACCACGTCGACGAACTCCACTCCGTCATCCAGGCCATCTCCGAGTGGAACGTCCCGCAGATACTCGTCGTGAGCCACGACGACCGTCTCATCCAGAACGCCGACGCCGCGCTCCACGTCGAGAAGGACCCCGCCGAGGACGCGAGCAGGGTGGTCGCGACCCACGACGGAGCCACGGGAGGTGTTCCGGGAGACGATGACTGACCCGAGCACGCTCGGAGCGCTCCGGGACGTCTTCGGCGGCATCGACGACCGCGTCGGCCGGGCGGCCGACGACGAGGACCGGACCGCGGCGGACCTCTTCGGGTACATGGACCGCGCCGGCGGCGACGTCGACGCGCTCGAGCCGCCGGCGGTCAGACACGAACCCGCCGCCGACGTCCGGGACCGGGCCGGCTCCCGGCCGGTGACCTACGGCGTGGACGCGAGTACGACCCGGCCGCTCCAGTTCAGCAACGGGCTCCTGCTCGGCGCCGCGAACGCGAAGCTCGGCGTCAGCGGGCGAACCGACCGCACCGGGCTGACGACGGAGAGTACGCTGACGACGGTGGTCTACTTCGACGACGAGGAGTTCGGGGTCGACGACCTGGACCCGGCGTACGACGGCGTCGACGCGCAGGTCTTCCGGTTTCCGACGATCGCCTCGCGGCAGCGGAACCTCGCCGACTGGGTCACCGGAATCGCGCGGACGCACGCTGAGGGGTGGCACGCTCGTCGACTGCTCGACGACATCGACGGGCCGATGTTCATCGACGGGCCGCTGTACCCGAGTCGGGTCCTGCTCTGGACGATGTTCGCACGGACGCCGAACGCACGGGAGACGCCGCTGGACTTCTGGCCGGAGATGGTCGACGACATCGTCACGAACTACCTCCGCGTCGTCGAGGGCCAGGACCGGGCCGGACAGCCGGTGGTCGGCGTCGTGAAGTCGCCGACCAGCGCACAGGTCGTCGGCGCCATCGAGGCGAAGGCGCCGGACGAGGTCGACACGCCGCTTCGCTGGGGGAACGACAACCTGTTCTTCAGCGAGGCGCTGTACACCCCGGACGACTGGTACGGCGACGACGGCGCCGTCGTCAGCTACACGACGTGGCTCGTCCAGCGCCGGATGACGCCCGCCCGGGCCGACGACGCGTTCGTTCCGCTGGAAGGCCTCGACGGAATCGAGTTCCGCCGCGGCGACGCCGCCGAGTACCAGACGGCGTTCTTCTACGTCCGCATCCCGCTCCGGAACACCGTCATCCGCGTCGAGGCGCCGCTGATGATGGTGCGGACCGAGGCGGACCGCGAGCGGGTCCGGCGGACGGTCCTCGCGGAGGTCGCCGCGACCCGGGGGCTTCCGTTCGCGGTCGAGGCGGCCGACGAGGCCGCGACCATCAGCCGGGAGAACAGGCGACGACTCCGCCGGGAACTCCAGCACGCGACGCCGGCACGGAGTTACAACCAGCTTCGAGGCTACGACGAACTCGACACCCAGGAGTGACCACTCATGAGTGACCCTACGGACGACATCGAGACGAAGTACGGCAAGCAGGACGATACCGAAGACGGACGGGCCGACGAACCGGTCGTCGAACCCGTCCTCGGCAGCGACGACCTCGGCCACGTCGCGCTGAAGGAGTCGGAGCTGTTCGTCGGTCGCAGCGAGATGCAGGTCGTCGCGTACATCGACCAGCGCGAGCGCGAGGGACTCCGCGTCGGCAACTACGTCTGCGTCCCGTATCCAGAGGCGACGACGGACCACGACGAGGAGATCCTGCTCGCCGCGATCGACAGCCTGGAGTACCGGCCGATCACCGAGATCAACGACTGGGTCGACGGCGGCGGCTACGGCGACTTCGGCGAGCAGAACCTCGCGTACGTCGCACACCTCGCCCCCATCGCCATCGTGGGGCACGACCGCACCGAAGGAACGCTCACCCGGGAGACCGTCGACCGGCCCCCGAGCCCCGGCGAGGACGTCCACATCATCGACGACGAGGAGGTCCTCCGGGTCGGCCTCAATATCCCCAGCGAGGGCATCTACGTCGGCGACCTGGCGGTGAGCGGCGACCTCGTTCCCGACGAGACGAATCCGCTCACCTACCTCCTGTCGAACCCCAACGCGACCGACGGGACCGCCGACGAGGGCGAGCCGGCGATCTTCCGGCACGTGCTCGTCGCGGGCAGCACGGGGAAGGGCAAGACCCACTTCTCGAAGAACGTCCTCCGTCAGTGTGCCGTCCCGAAGCAGTACCCGATCGAGGTTCCGCCGGAGGAACAGGAGGCGTTCGGCATCGACGACGACGTCCGCCACCGGTATCTGAACCTGTTCGTCATCGACCCGGAGGACGAGTACGTGGAGATGCGCGACGACAACCCCGAGCTCTCCGCGGCGACGGCCGACCGCCTCGAGGAGCGGGGAATCGCCGTCGGCGGGCTCGACGACGACCTCCAGGTGTTCGCGCCGGTCACGGCGAACAGCCGGCCGACGCTGGACGACGTCCGGACCTTCGGCATCTCGTTTTCGGTCGTCGAGAACCGTCCGGAGCTGCTGCTTTCCTCCCGGCCGCAGGACCCGACGTTCAACGCGGTCCGGAACGTGCTCGACGCGTACTTCGACGGGGTCGACGACGACGAGCCGACCTACCGGGACTTCGAGACCTGGCTCGACCGGAACGGCGACCGGGTCGTCGACAACGACAACATCCTCGCCGCGGTCGAGCGCCGCGTGACCGGCCCCATCTACGACCGCGTCTTCGACCGGGGGACGGCCGACCTCGAGGAGTACACCGAGGAGATGTTCGACCGCGGCCAGATGACGGTCGTCCCGACTGGTCATCTCCGGGGGGAGACGGAGAAGCTCGTCCTGCTGGCGCTGATGACGCACATCGTCGAGAACAAGATCGACACCGACGTCGACCACCCGCAGATTAAGGGCACGCCGCTGCTGCTCTGCGTCGACGAGGCCCACGAGTACCTCTCCAGTACGGACCGTCCGCGGGAGCAGTACCTCGTCCAGAACTTCCGTCGAGCGGCGAAACGCGGCCGGAAGGACAAGTTCGGCCTGTACATGGTCACGCAGAACCCGCAGGACATCGACGACGAGATTCTGAAGCAGACGAACAGCCGGATCTACCTCGGACTGCAGCCCGAGGTGGTCGAGCGGATCCGCATCCCCGACGACTACGAGGACCGGATCGTCACGTTCGACAAGGGCCAGGCGGTCGTCGACGCGCCGGACGTCCGGCCCGTCGAGGTCCGGGGGCTCGACGTCTGCGTGACGCGGCACTCGAACTGAGAGACGGGTCCGGTCGGTCAGTACGGGGCGTGTATGGAGTAATTTAGACGGAGCTTCCCTCGACGTGGAGCCCTCGAAAGCCCTCGCGGCGCTATTCCGGCTGTACGACCGGTGCGCCGGTCGCGTTCGTCTGGACGCTCGTCAGTCCCTGTCTGGCCTTCTGTTTCGAGGCGTACCCCTGGCTGCCGTCGGCGATGATGTTGCCGTTCCGGTGGACGAACCGCCAGCGCCACTGCTCGCCCTCGTCCTCGTACAGCTCGAACAGCGCGTCGCTGCCTCCTTCCTCGGGCGCGTCCGCGGCGTTCGACTGGTCGACGATGTAGGCGCCGGCCGCGTTCGTCCTGACGCTTTCGAGCCCCTGTTTCGCGTGTTGCTTCGAGGCGTACCCCTGGCTGCCGTCGGCGATGATGTTGCCGTTGCGGTGGACGAGTCGCCAGCGGTGCTGGTCGCCGTCGTCCTCGTAGACCTCGAAGCGGGCCTTGCTCGCGACGACGTCCGTCTCGACGGCACCGTCCGCCTCGTCCCACTCGAGGCCGAGACCCAGTGAGACGGTCCCGTCGTCGCGTTCGAGTTCGACCTCCAGTTCCGACTCCTCCGGGACGTCGACGGCCACGTTCTGGTCCTCGTCGATCGGAACCGTCTCGCCGCGTCTCAGTCGACGGGCGAACCGGTGAAAGAACGACGCAAGTCGACGGCGTTTGCGCGAACTCCGTTCCTCGTGGATC
>JAHENN010000084.1 GCA_018609665.1 Haloarculaceae archaeon
AGCGACGGTCAGAGCCAGTCGACGAACGTCCCGTCGACGAGCGTCTCCGACTGGTAGTCGAGGTAGTCGGCCTGCATGCCCCAGATGGCCTCCGCGAGCGGCTCGCCGCGGTCGACCCGGTCGGCGACCAGCTCGCGTTTCCACCGGGCCGGGGTCACCCGGCGGTCGACCCGCTCGCGGAGCGGCTGGATGTAGCGGTTGGCCTCCTCGGCGTCCAGCCCCCGCAACTCGAGCCCGTCGCGGGCAATCTCGAACAGCTCGGCGTACAACTCGCCGGTTTCGGTCGTCTCGGTGCCGTCGGCGGTGAACCACCGCATCTCCGCGTCCAGCCCGTCCCGGACGGCCGCGTAGAAGTTGTCGCGGGCGTCGGCCCACGGCAGCTCGTAGACGGGATGTTCCCGCCGGGGGAGGCTCTCCAGCAGCCCGGCGAACACCGCAAGCAGCGCGATGGTGTCGCGGACGGTCGGCTGGCCGGGCAGCGGCCGGAACTCGATGCGGGCGTTGGCGCTCTCCCGCGTCGCGCCGTCGAAGACCGGCCGGACCCACCGCCAGAAGCTACCGTGTTTGTGCCGGAAGTGCGCGAAGCGGTCGTCGAAGCGGCCCTGCTCGTCGAGGAGCCGCGGGACGACCGTCTCGTCGTCGGCGATCCGCCGGGTGGCCTCCGCGACGCTGTCGACGTCCTCGGGGAAGGTCACCTTCTTCGAGTCGGCGGGGTTCAGCACGGACTCGAACACCGGCACCCGGTTTTCCATGTAGCCGTCGGAAAGCACCGTCTCGGCGCCGGCGTCGTAGAGGTCCGGCGGGAAGAACGGCGAGTTGACCGCCATCGCGAGCAGCGGCCCGGCGACCCGCAGCGCGTACCGGAAGTGCTCCGGCAGGTCCTCGGCGTGGGCGGTCTGGTAGTGCGGCTGGATGGAGGTGATGAGCGCCTCCGGCATCACCGTGTCGGCGTCCAGCGAGACGTGCGGCGCCTCCAGCTGGAGTTCGGCGGCGTAGTCGGTGTTGGCCATGGCGTGGTACCGCACCGAGTTGGTCATGTTGGTCGCGATGCGGACGCCGTCGGCCTCGATGCTGTCGGTGAGGTACTCCGAGGCGGTCTCGCCGATCGGCGGCACCGTCCAGATGCCGTCGCTGACCAGCGCCATCTCCTCGCAGGCGACCTCCCGGCGGGCGGCGTCGAGCTTCGCCTGCACCTCCGCCTCCTGGGCGCGGAGGCCGTACCGGGACAGCGGCTGCGGCGCCGTCGACAGCTCGGCGTTGTGGAGCCCCAGCTCCTTCTCGAAGCCGATGTACTCCAGCAGCCGCCGCGGGACGCGCATCAGCGCGTCCGTCTCGGCGTCGACCGCGTAGAACTCGTACTCGAGGCCGACGATGGCCTGCGGGTTGTCGAAGGTGCCGGCGGCGAGCTCCTCGCACAGGGCCTCCCGCTCCTCTGCCACCCGCGACGCGAACTTCTCCTCGTCGGCGGCGAGCGCCTCGGTGACCCGCGCCGCGAGCTCTGAGGCTGACATGGATGGCCTTGTGTCGTGAAGTGGTTTCAAACGTGGGGCTCCGGCGGCCCCCGACCCCCGCCGTTTCGGCTGGAGATCCCCGTCAGTCGGTCCGCGCCCGCTCGAACGGCCGCGGCGGCAGCCGCAGCTCCTCGAGGTCCGGCATGTGCTTGACGTTGAAGACGACCGACAGCTCCTCCGTCAGTGGCTTGCCGACGCAGGACAGCCGGACGCCGTGGTCGACCATCTCGCCGGGGAGGATGTGGTCGACCGGCGTCGACAGTTCGCCCTCGACGAGGACGACGGCGCAGTTCGCACAGGCGCCGCCGCGGCAGGCGAACGGCCACGCGAAGCCGCGGCGCTCGGCGGCCGCGAGCAGCGTCTCGTCGGCCTCGACGCGGAAGCGGCCGTGGTCCGTCGTCCCCAGGTCCGCCTCGGCGGCCCGCTCGAAGAGGTCGTCGTCGTCGAGCGACCAGCCGTAGTCGTCGAACACCTCGAAGTTCAGGTACTCGACCGCGGCGCTTTGCGGCTCGGGGTCGGGGTCGGCGTCGGTATCGGGCGTCGCGCCGGCGCGGGCGTCGTCGGCGCCGGCGTCAGCGTCGGCCCGGCTCCCGTCGGGCTCGGTCCCGTCGACGTCCGGCGGGTCGGCCGCGCCGGAGAGAATCGTCTCGTAGGCCGCCTTGACCCGCTGGAACTCCTCGACGGAGCCGCCCTGGTCCGGGTGGGCCTCCTTGGCGCGACGCCGGTAGGCCCGTCGCAGCTCGTCGTCGTCGGCGTCCGGGTCGACACGCAACACCTCGAACGGGGAACCCACGGCCGGAGGTAGTCGAATCGGAGGCAAAAGCCTTCCCTCGGCGGCGAACGACGACGCGTCTCACGCCGGGCGGAGCCCGTAGACGCGGCCCCGCTCCTCGAGAACCGTCTCGGCGTCGTCGTCCCAGTAGCCCGAGAGGTCGGCCCGCTCGGCGTAGAAGATCCGGCCGTCCAGCGGCACGGCCTCGCTGGTGGCGTGGCCGACCCCCTCGACGGTCCACCGGACCGCGCCGGTGGCCTTCTCCAGACAGTAGAGCCGGGTGTCGTAGGAGCCGACGAGGACGCACTCGGGGGTGACCGTCAGCGAGCCGATGACGTGGCCGCCGACGTTCCGCGACCAGAGCCGCTCGCCGGTGTCGGCGTCCAGCGCGTGGACGTTGCGGTCGTCGCTGCCGACGTAGACGACGCCGGCCGCCGGGTCGACGCCGGGGTTCGACATCGTCACCGCGCCCGTCTCGAAGCGCCACTCCAGGTCGCCGTCGGCGAGGTCCAGCCGGCGGACGTAGCCGTCCCAGGAGCCGACGACGGCGCCGCCGTCGTACGTCGCGACGGTGCCCTTCACCTGCGCGCCGGTCTCGAACGACCAGGCGAACGCCATGGAGGGAAACTCCCAGGCGTAGACGACGCCGTCGTTGGAGCCGATGACGGCCCGCTCGGTCGCGGGGTCGATCGCCGGCGAGGGGTGCGGCATCCCCCAGGGGCGGTCGCCGTGCCACAGCGGCCGCCCGGTGCCGGCGTCCAGCGCCCACATCGCCCCCGAGGGGTCCATCCCCGGGTGGTCGTACTCGGCGAGGAGATAGAGGACGCCGTCCCAGTAGGCGGGGCTGGAGCCGACGGCGATGGCGCCGCCGAGCTGCCACCGGGAGGTCTTCCAGACGACGTCGCCCGTTGCGACGTCGAGGGCGTAGACGGCGCCGTCGTAGCCGCCGACGTAGGCGACGCCGTCGACGACCGCCGGCGTCCCGTGGAAGCCGAGGCTGTCGCCGGCGCCGGTCTCGGTCGTCCAGCGCCGCTCGCCGCCCGGCGTGAAGCCGTGGACCCGGCCGGCGTCGTCCGGGACGACGAGCAGGTCGCCGTCCGGCGTCGGCCGCGGGCTCGCCTTCGCGGCCGTGTGGCCGATCTCGTTTATCGGCTCCGACCACGCGACCTCGACGGCGTCGGGGACGGCGGCGTCGGGGTAGTAGCCGAGCCGACGGGTGCCGCGGCGGAACATCGTCACGTCATCGCCGGGATACGTCTCCTCGTAGGAGCGGCGCTCGGGGTCGAAGGCCGCCTGCCCGCGGTCGTAGCCGCCGGGCCGTCCGCAGCCGGCCAGCCCGAGGAGGCCGGCGGCGCCGACGCTCGCCAGCAGCCGGCGCCGGCCGACCCCGGGGATGCGGTGGGAGCCGGCGCTGGAGCCGGACCCGGAGTCGGGGGCAGGGTCGGACCCGGAGCCGGAACGTGAGTCGGGGTCTGAGCGGGGAGCCGTCGGGGCCATCGGCGGCGCCTTCGCCCCGCCCCGATTTATGCCCCGCGGTCGGGACGACCGGAACCGGCCGGACCGGCCGCACACGGCAGGTTGATACGAGCCTGGATGGAACGGAGTCGTCGTGGCCGGTGAGACACCGACCGGGACGGAGGCGGAGGCGAACGCGGACGCCGACACGGCGCCGGACCCGGAACCGGAACCGGAACCGGAGGCGACGGTCGCGAGCCGCCGGGCCCGGTGGACGCTGCTGGCCGGCGCCGTCGTCGTCTCGACGGCGCTGGGCGCCTACGAGATCGTCCCCGCGAGCGTCACGCCGCTGCTGCGGTCGTCGCTGGGCATCGGCGACGCCGAGGCGGGGCTGATCGTGGGCGCCATGTTCGGGACGGCCGTCGTCGCGAGCCTGCCGGTCGGGGTCGTCCTCGACCGGACCAACTCCAGACACGCCGTCGCGGCCGCCATCGGGCTGCTGCTGGTCGCCGGCGTCTGGGGGTGGTGGGCCGCCGAGGCCGGCGCCTACCGGTCGCTGCTCGGCTCGCGCGTTCTCGGCGGCCTCGCCTACGTCGTCGTCTGGAACGCCGGCATCGACATCGTCGGCCGGTCGTTCGGGCCGCGGCGCCGCGGCACCGCGGTGGGGATCTTCACCGCCAGCGGCCCGGTCGGCTTCGCCGTCGGGCAGGCGACGGGGCCGCTGGTCGCCGGGGCGTTCGGCTGGCCGGCCATCTTCCCGGCATACACCGGCGCCGCCGTCGTCGGGCTGGCGGTCTTCTGGCCGGCCAGCCGGGGCAGCGGCCGCGCGGCGACGGCGACGACCCCTGGGGCCGCCGAGCTGGCGGGCGTCCTCGGCGACCGCCGCGTCTGGACGGTCGGCGCGCTCGGCTTCATCGGCTACGCGCTGTACCTCTTCGTCAACAGCTGGGCGCCGACCTACCTGACCGAGGAGCTGGGGTTGCCGCTGGCGCTGGGCGGCGCGCTGTCGGCGCTGTTCCCCGCCGTCGGCTTGCTGGCGCGGGCCGGCGGCGGCCTCGTCTCGGACGCGCTGTTCGGCGGCCGGCGCCGGCCGGTCGTCCTGCTGTCCTTCGTGGTCGCGGCGCCGGTCGTCGGCGGCTTCACCGTTCTGGAGCGGGTGCCGCTGGTCGTCGGCGCGCTCGTCGTCGCCGGCTTCGCCGTCCAGCTCTGTCTCGGGCTCGTGTTCGCCTACGTCCGCGAGCTGGTCGCGCCGGCCGTCGCCGCCACCGCCGTCGCCGTCCTCACGAGCGTCGGCCTCGCCGGGGCGTTCCTCGCGCCAATCGTCGCCGGGAGCCTCATCGCGGCCGTCGGCTACCCGGCGACGTTCGGCCTGTCGGGGCTGCTCGGCGGCGTCGGCGTCCTGCTGGCGTGGGTCGCCCCGGAGCCGTGATCAGTACGCCTCGATGCCGGCCGCGATGCGGTCGAACCCCGCCTCGAGGCGGTCCATCGAGTTGGCGAAGGACAGCCGCAGCCGCCCCTCGCCGGCGGTCCCGAAGCCGCTGCCCGGCGCCAGCACCACCCCGTGGTCGGCGAGGAGGTACTTCGCGAACTCCAGCGACGCCGCCTCGACGTCGGGGTCGAGGAAGGCGTAGAACGCTCCCTCCGGCCGCGGCGCCGACAGCCCGTCGATTTCGGCGATGCGGTCGACGACGTAGTCGCGGCGCCGCCGGAAGGCGTCGTACATCTCCTCGAACGGCTCCTGCGGCCCGGTGAGTGCTTCGATGGCAGCGTGCTGGGCGACGCTGGAGGCGCAGGCCGTCGTCGACTCCCGCACCTTCGTCGCCTGGTCGAGGACCGACCGGTCGCCGGCCAGCCACCCCAGCCGCCAGCCCGTCATCGCGTAGGTCTTCGAGCACGACCCCACCGTGAGCACGTGCTCGGGGTGGCCGGTCAGCGCCGCGATTCCCCGCGGCTCGCGGTCGTAGGTCAGCCCGGCGTACACCTCGTCGGCGACGACGTAGGCGTCGTGGTCGGCGGCCGCCTCGACGACCGTCCGCACCTCCCCGGGGTCGTACACCCGGCCGGTCGGGTTCGAGGGCGTCGTCAGCACGACGGCAGCGGTCTCCGGGCCCATCCGGTCGGCCAGCCGGTCGCCGTCGAGGGCGAACCCCGTCTCGGCGGGCATCGGCACCTCGACGCCACGGCCGTCCGCGAGGTACGCCTGCGTCTCGTAGTTGGGCCAGGCCGGCCCCGGGTAGAGCAGTTCCTCGCCCGGGCCGACCGTCGCCAGCGTCGCCAGGTGCAGCGCCTCCATCCCGCCGACGGTGACGAGAATCTCCTCGACGTCGTGCTCGACGCCGTAGTCGGCGGCCATCGCGTCCCGGATGGCCCGCCGGCACGCCGGCATCCCCGCGTTCGGCGTGTAGTGGGTCGCGCCGCCGCGGGCCGCCTCGGCGGCCGCGTCGACGACGCGGGCCGGCGTGTCGAAGTCCGGCTCGCCCACCTCCAGCCGGACCAGGTCGCGGTCGGTCTCCTCGGCCAGGTCGTACATGACGCGGATGCGGGACCGCTCGGCCCGCCGGACCCGCTCGGTCGGCTCGTGCATGGCCGTTCCTGCGGCGGCGGCGACTAAAGCCGTCCGGCGGCGGAACCGCGGCGCCTCGCGGGCTCGTTCCGTTCCGTCGGCCGCTGAATCCGCCCGGTCGCGGGGAATTTTTAAATACGATGATTCTGATGTGTTCCCGTATGTCAGAGTACGGCCTCCTGTCGCTCGTCCCGCCGCTTCTGGCCATCACGCTCGCCATCGTCACCCGGAAGGCGGTGCTGTCGCTGTTCGTCGGCATCTGGTCGGGCGGCGTCATCGCCACCGGCGGGCTCGGACTGCAACGGACGTTCAACTGGATCCTGTACGGCGTTGCCGGCATCTTCCACGCCCGCATCCTCGCGTTCACGCTGCTTCTGGGGTCGGCGGTGGCGATGATCTGGCGGCTCGGCGGCTCGCGGGCGGTCCGCGACTGGGCGGTCGAGCGGGTCGAGACCAAACGCGGCGCCGGCGTCGCCGCCTGGCTCCTCGGCTTGGTGCTGTTCTTCGACGACTACGCCAACACCGCCATCGTCGGCAGCACGATGAAGGACATCTCCGACAACGTCAACATCTCCCGGGAGAAGCTGTCGTACCTCGTCGACTCGACGGCCGCGCCGGTGGCGACGCTCGCGATATCGTCGTGGGTCGCCTTCCAGCTGGGCATCATCCGGGAGGCCTACGACGACCTCGGGCTCTCCGACGCGGAGACGCCGAACGCCTTCGAGGTGTTCCTCACCTCCATCCCGTACAACATGTACGCCATTCTGGCCATCGCGATGGTCGGAATCGTCGTCCTGAGCGGCCGGGACTACGGCGAGATGCTCAGCGCCGAGCACCGCGCCGCCGAGACGGGGAAGGTGACCCGCGACGACGCCCAGCCGATGCAGGACGTCGAGGCCGAACTGGGCGACCAGCACACCGACGACCCCCGGCTCGCGTCGTTCGTCCTCCCGGTGGTCGTGCTGGTGGCGGTCACCGTCGGTGCGGCGCTGTACTCCGGCGGCCTCTCGGCGCTCGCCGTCGCGGAGGCGCTCGCCGGCGGCCGACTCGGCGCCGTCGGCGACCAGCTCTACGCCGCCGTCACGGGCGCCAGCTACGCGCCGGCGCTCGTGCTCGGCTCCTTCGCGATGGTGGCGACGACGTACGTCCTCGGCTACGCCTACGACACGCTGTCGCTGCGCGAGAGCGTCGATACCACCATCAACGGCTTCGGCATCATGCTGACCGCGGCCACCATCCTCGTGCTGGCGTGGGGCATCGGCAACGTCGTCGGCCCCGTCGAGACCGAGGGCGACGCCCCCGGTGGCCTCGGCACGGGCGAGTACGTCGCCGGCGTCGTCGACGGGTCGCTGGCGCCGGAGGTCCTCCCCGTCGCCGTCCTCTTCACCGCCGCCTTCATCGCCTTCTCGACCGGCAGCTCCTGGAGCACGATGAGCATCGTCACGCCGGTCGCCGTCCCCGTCGCCTGGAGCCTCACGGAGAGCCACACGATGGTCGCGGTGATGATCGGGATGATATTCTCCGGCGCCATCTTCGGCGACCACTCCTCGCCCATCTCCGACACGACCGTCCTGTCGTCGACGTTCACCGGCGCCGACCTCGTCGACCACGTCCGCACGCAGGTCTACTACGCCGTCACCGTCGCGCTGGTGACCGCCGGGCTGATGCTGGTGTGGGGGTTCACCCGGATCTCTCCGTTCGTGCTGCTGCCGACCGGCGTCGTCGCGCTGGTCGGCCTCGTCTACGGGCTCTCGGCGCTCGACGCCAGCCGCCGCGGCATAGACCCCGAGCCGACGCGGACGCCCGGCGACGTCGCGCCGAGCGACGACTGACCCGAGCCGGCACCGTCGCGCTGCCGACCGCGCCGCCCGCTCAGCCGCCGTCCGGCGCCGGGTACGACTGGTCCCGCGCCACCACGGTCTCCGGGTCGAACCGGATGAGCCGGTAGGCCTCTGCGTCGAGCCCGCGGAACATCTCCGGCCACGCCGCGCGGTCGTCGCCGAGGTACTTCGCGAACAGCCGGCCGGCCCGCGGGCGGTCGTACGGCTCCAGGGTCGCCTCGCCCCGCATCCCGATGTGTTCGACCCGGCCCGTCGCCGGGTCGAAGTCGACGACCGCGACCGCCGTCTCCGGGTACTCCCGCACCCGCCCGGGGTACGACCGCCCGTCCAGCCGCGCGACGTTCCACACGGCGTCGTCCTCCCACAGGAACCACAGCGGCGACAGCCGCGGGCCCTCGCCCGAACGCTGTGCGAGAAAGCAGAACAGCGGCCGGGCGAAGAACTCGTCCAACTCCACCGCCAGGTCGTCCTCGAGGAGTTCCATGCCCGGCGGTCACGACGGTCGGCTGATAAGGGTGCGGCGGGCGTGGGCGCCGCCGGAGAATCCGAGCGACAGAGGAGTAGTCCCGGGAGGATTCGAACCTCCGTTGCAGGCCCCAGAAGCCCACGTGATTGGCCACTACACTACGGGACTGCGTACACCGGAATTCAGGCCGCGGACCTATTTATGATTGTCGTGTTCCGGTCGCTGCCCGTCGTCCGGAGGCTCGAAATGGAGCCTCCGGTGGCAGTTCGCACAGAGCACCTCGCACTTCGCTATCTCGGCGTTGATGACCTCTCGCGGCCGGGCGTCGGTGACCATACTCGCGACGGTATCCGTCTTCTCGCCCGTCGTGTGGTGGAAGTCGAGACACGGCACGTCGTCTTCGCCGCAGTCCGAACAGCCGCCGAGGTCGGCTTTCCGCTCGTGGAGCCACCGCCGGAGGTCGTCGTCCGGCTCGGTGTGGTGCTCTCTCCGGTGGCAATTCGCACAGAGCACCTCGCATTTGTCCATCTCGTCTTCGAGTGCGTCCCGTCCGTATCCGTGCGTGACCATGCGTCCGACGGACAGCTCCTTCCGGGACCCCTCGCGGTGATGGAAGTCGAGACAGGCGGGGTCCGAGCAGCCGCACCGGGCACAGCCGTACTCGCGCTTCCGTTCGTTGAGCCACGCGCGGAGCCGTGCTCGCCGCCGGAGGGTCCGCTCGGTGTTCCACTCGCGGTTCCGGTAGTGCCATCGCTGGTCGACCGACAGGTCGTTCCAGGAAACGCCGTCGGGAAGCGCCACGTCGTCGGGTTTCTCGCCGACCCGGGAGCCGGTCGAGGGGTTCGTCGCCAGGCCGGCGGCCTCCTTGGCCGCGTTCCAGCCGCCGAACTGTCGGATGATCGTCGCCGACGCGGGCTGCAGCCCCAGCTTCTCGTACTCGGCCTTCGTCGGCGACTCGCCCAGCCGCCGGGCGACAGCCCGGAGCGCCGCGATGCACTCCGTCTCGGTGACCATGCGCAGGATGTGCCCGTCCTCGGTGAAAAGCCCGCGGCCGGCCTCGCTACCCCTCGATGCGCGCCTCGCCTTCGAGTTCGTCGAGCAACTCGTGTACCCGCGCTTCGACCTCGTCGCGGATCTTCCGGACGCGGTCGAGGTCCTCGCCGTCGGGGTCGGGCAGCGCCCAGTCGCGGACGTCCGTGTCCGTGTCGGCGTCGAGTTCGAGCGTCGAACAGCCCATCGTGGCGACGACGTCGCAGGACTCCAGTTCGTCGGTCGGGATCTCCCGCGGCTCCCGCCCGGAGAGGTCGACGTCCCGTTCGGCCATGACCTCGACGACCTCGGGGTGGACGGCGTCGGCGGGGTCGGTGCCGCCGGTCACCACCTCGACGTCGAGGTCCCGGCGGTCGACCTCCCGGCGGGCGAAGGCCGCCGACATCTGGCTCCGGCCGGCGTTCTGGACGCAGACGAAGGCCACCCGCGGCGCGTCGGTCTCCATGGCCGGCCGTTCGTCGGCCGGGACAAATAGACTTCGAAAACGGCCGATTCTCGGCTATATGAGCCGCAATAGTGGCACGTAGCGGAACGTAGCCGGCGGGCGCCGGGGGCGACGCCGGCCGCGGCGAACCGACACCGACATGTCGCCGCCGCCGGCATCTCCGTGCATGTACGTCGGTCGCTTCGTCGTCGTCGCGCCGGACCGGGCCGCCTACCGTGTCTCCTCGCGGTCGTTCCCGAACCGGAAGGTCGTCGACCGCGAGGGGCGGCTCACGGTCGTGCCGACCGACGACGCCCCGGAGACGGACAACCCGTACATCTCCTACAACTGCCTGCGGACGACCGACGACGGCGCGGCGGCGGTCGTCGGCAACGGCACGCAGGTCGACCCGGTGGTCGAGAAGCTGGAGGCGGGCTACCCGGCCCGGGACGCCCTGGCGGAGACGCTGCTGGCGCTGGACTACGAGAAGGACGACTACGACACGCCGCGGGTCGCGGGCGTCGTCGGCGCCGACAGCTACGTGGGAATCGTCCGCCGGGACGCGCTGCTGGTCCGCGCCGTCGAGGAGCCGACGCTCGTGGCCACCTACGAGAGGGACCGCCCGGAGCCGGTCGAGTTCGAGGCGACCGACCCCGGGGGGATGGCGCGGGAGGTCTACGGCTTCGACCTCGAGCACCCGGTGTGTGCCGCCGCCGTCGCGGCGACCGACGACGGCTTCGAGACGGGGCTCTACAACGGGCCGGACGACGGCTCCGGGTGACAGTCGGGACGACTCGGAACAGTCGGGTCGTCACTCGGTCGGGTCGTCGGGGTCGTCGGCGGATTTCGCGCCGGCGACCCTGTCGATGATATCACCGTTCCAGGTCGGCGACGGGCGGCCGGCGGGCGGGGCATCTGGGTCGTCGGTACTGATGCCGCTGGTGAGAATCGCCTGGACCGCCTGGTCCATCGAGAGGTCCACGTCGACCACGCGGTCGGTCGGTACGTGCACGAGGAACCCTCCGGTGACCGGGTTGGGTGCCATCGGGACGAACAGCGTCACCATGTCGTCCTCGCCGGTTGCTTCCGCGACGGAGTCCGGCGGGGAACTCGTCTGGAAGGCGATGACGTAGGTCTCCTCCGAGAGGAGTTCGACGAGTTTCACCGTCTCGAACTCCGACGTCCGCTCGCCGACGACCATGGTGCCGACCCGGCGGAGCGTCCGGTAGACGGTCCCGATTCCGGGAATCGACCCGACCAGGTAGTCGAAGACGCCGACGAGGAACTCCCCGTACCGGTACCGCGCGAGCGCCCCGACCGTCATCACCAGCGTCAGGAAGAGCAGGACCGCGATGGCCTCGCTCAGGAAGCCGTACACGTCGCTGTACACCCCCGCATCGACCAGGAGACGGGTGAGCTCCCCCCGTCGGAAGAACCCGATTATCTCCAGATCCTCGAGCAGTTCGACCACCGGCAGAAGCGCCGACCTGAGCCGGGTGATGACGAACCAGATGGCGTAGACCGTGAGGGCGAGCGGAAGGATGATGGCCAGTCCCGTGAAGAAGATGTTTCGGACGGTTCGGAGGGCGAATCCGATCATACCCTGAGTTACGACCTAATTCAGGCGCATCCTGCTGAGAACAAAAAGATAGCGTTCGACTGCGCCAGCGCCGTGCGACGTCGAACGCCCGCGACTGCTCCGGCAGTCCACTCGCCGGGCACGGCCACAGCGGGTCGAGAGCGGGAGCCGGCAGGCCACGGCCGGACGCTGCCGTACCGACGACCGCGGCGTCCGGCCTCCTCCGGCGGGCCCTGCAGCCGTCGGGGCAGACGCCCCGCACGACACGGCCCGGTGCGAACGGCCCACCCTGCTCGCCGGCCCTCGGGTGCCGCGACCGGCGCTCGCGGACACATTACTAAGACGCTCCGGGCCGTACCCGGAGTGATGTCGGACATCGATATCGACCCCGAGGAACTCGTCGGCGGCGACGGCGCGAAGATGAAGACGAAGCT
>JAHENN010000085.1 GCA_018609665.1 Haloarculaceae archaeon
ACACGAGCATCCGCGAGGGAGCGACGCGACCGAGCGGTTCGCCGGACGCTCCCTGCGGTCGCGTCCGGTATCGCGCGCGGAGTGGAGGCGGCCGGAGGTCGCCGGACGGAGCACGCGCGGGTATTTCCCCCACCGTACGAAAGGTGGGTTCAGAACGTCGGCAGGTTCTGCAGTTCGTCGGCGTGCTCGTCGGCGTCCTCGAAGGCCTCGCGGGCGATGACGCGCTGGTGGACCTCGTCGGCGCCGTCGACGATGCGGAACGCCCGGACGGCCTCGTAGAAGTCGGCGAGCGGCAGGTCCCGCGAGATGCCGGCGCCGCCGCAGCACTGGACGGCGAGGTCGATGGCCTCCTGGCAGACGTTCGCGGTGAACACCTTCGACATCGAGACGGGCACGCGGGCCTGGCTCCCGCGGGCGATCTCCTCGGCGGCGTGTCGCACCATCGTCCGGGCGGCGTGGAGCCGCGTCTCCGCGTCCGCGATGTCGTACCGCAGCGACTGCTTCTCCGACAGCGTCGAGCCGAACGCCTCCCGCTCGTCCATGTACGCCTTGGCGATGGTGAGCGCCCGCCGGGCCATCCCGGAAAACCGCATGCAGTGGGTCAGCCGGGCGGGGCCGAGCCGCTGCTGGGCGATCGCGAAGCCGGCGTTCTCGGCGCCGAGGAGGTTCTCCTCGGGGACCCGGACGCCGTCGAACCGGAACTCCGCGTGGCCGTGGCCGTCGAGGTCCGGCCCCAGGTGTGGGATGTCCCGCACCAGCTCGACGCCGTCGGCGTCCGTCGGCACGAGCAGGATGGACGCGCCCTCGTAGGGGTGGGCGTCCGGGTCGGTGACGGCCATCACCAGCAGGACGTCGGCGTGGCTCCCCTGGGTGGTCCACCACTTGTGGCCGTCGAGGACGTACTCGTCGCCGTCCGCCTCGGCGGTCGTGGCGAGCATCTTCGGGTCCGAGCCGCCGCCCTGTCGCGGCTCGGTCATGGCGAACCCCGAGCGGATCTCCCCGGCGACGAGCGGCTCCAGCCACTCCTCCTTCTGTCGGTCGGTGCCGACGAGCTCGAGGGTGTGCATGTTCCCCTCGTCGGGTGCGTCGACCCGCATGGCCGCCGCGCCGAGCAGCGACCGGCCCGCCTCCTCGAACAGCGGCAGCACGTCCCGGAGGTCGTGGCCCATGCCGCCGTGGGCCCCGTCGATCTGCGGGCAGTAGATCTCCCGGCTGCGGGCCTCCGCGCGCAGTTCCGCGACGACGTCCTCGCCGACCGGGCCGTCGCCCAGCCGCTCGCGCTCGGTCGGGATGACCACCTCGTCGACGAACTCGCGAGCCCGGGCGGCCAGCTCCGTCGCCGTCGGAGAGTCGTGGTACTCCATGTCCCCGCTTCGTGGCACAACGATGTAAATGAGGGGTCCCGCGGCCCCGGCGGGCGGCGGATATATACGTGTGGGTCGCGCACGCCGACTTACGATGTTAGTCCGTGGAGGGCGGTGCCGGTGACCGGCGCCGACTACTTCGACCGGATCGTCGACGAGGCGGCGCTGCGGTCGTACCTCGCCGACGAGCTGGGGCCGGCCGACCGCTTCGAGGTCCGCCACCACCAGGAGGGCCACTCCAACGAGACGCTGTTCGTCACCTGGGGCGACCGCGAACTCGTCGTCCGGCGGCCGCCGCCGGGCGAGACCGCCGACAACGCCCACGACGTCCTCCGGGAGTACCGCGTCGTCGACGCCCTGCAGGACACCGACGTCCGGGTGCCGGAGACGGTGCTGGCCTGCGACGACCACTCCGTCATCGGCAGCGACTTCTACGCGATGGAGCGGGCCGACGGCGACGTGCTGCGGGACGCCGAGCCCGACCGCTTCGCCGACCCGGCTGCCCGCGAGCGAATCGGTCACGAGCTGGTCGACCGCCTCGCCGAAATCCACGCCGTCGACTACGACGCCGTCGGCCTCGAGCACGGCGACTTCGGCTACCCGCCGGAGTTCACCCGACGGCAGGTCCGGCGGTGGTCCGAGCAGCTGACCTGGGCCTTCGAGGTCACCGCCGACGAGCGGGAGGTCGAGACGCTGTACGACGTGATGGAGTGGCTGTACGACAACGCGCCCGAAGACGACGACTACCCCTCGACGCTGGTCCACGGCGACTACAAGCTGGACAACGTGATGTTCGGGCCGGGCGACGACCCCGAGATCGCGGCGATCTTCGACTGGGAGATGTCGACGCTCGGCGACCCGTTCACCGACCTCGGGTGGATGCTGTCGTACTGGCGGGAGCCGACGGACCCCGAGCCGGCGACGCCGACGCTGGCGGCGACGTTCATGGAGCGGGACGGCTACCCGACCCGCCGGGAGCTGGTCGACCGCTACGAGCGGACGACCGGCTTCGAGTTCGACGACGCGCGGTTCTACTGGGTGCTTGCGGTGTACAAGCTCGCCGGCCTCGGGGAGATGTTCTTCCGGCGGCACCTCGAGGGCAACGCCGACGACCCCATGTACCCGAAGATGCGGGAGGGGGTTCCGGCGCTGGCCGAGCGGGCACGGAAAATAATCGACGGCGAGATCGAGCTGTGACGGGCCCGCCCGCCGGCGACTTCAGCGGCTGAGAACGCTCCGGTCGTATCTCAAGCGTACCGGCTGCACTCCCGCGTATGGGTGGAGCACTCGTCGACGGGGTGGTACAGGCGGTGGCCGAGGCCGAGGACGTCGACCCCGACGAGATGGGTGCCCGCCTGCGCCGGCGTATTGCCGGTGAGGCACTCCGCCACCTGACCGCCCGCGGAACCGGGGTCTGGGCGCTGTCCTTCGACCTCCGGGGACACGCGGTGACGGCCACGAGCACCGGGGTCGTCCTGGTGGACGGCACGCGGCGGGCCGTCTGGATTTGACCGTCGGTCGGTCGCCCCGGCGTCGTGGCCGGAACCGTCGGATTATTTGCTGCCGCCGGCCTGGATGGGAGCATGGAGGTCCCGGGCGTCGCCTGGCGGCTGCTGCTTCTGGCCGGCGTCGTCGCGTCGCTGGCGGCGGTCGTCGCCGTCTCGCGGCCCGGCGGCCGGTGGGGGGTCGTCGCCCGGCGGCGGCTCCTCATGGGCGTTCCGTGGGGGACGCTTGCGGCCGCCGCCGGGATCGTCGGCTTCTACCTCCTCGTCCAGGACGGCCTCGCGAACCCCCGCGACCCGGTCGTCATCCCGTTCCGGGCGTGGGGATATCTCTACCCGACGGGGATGCTGACGGCGGCGTTCGCCCACAGCGGGCTCGCCCACCTCGTCGGCAACGTCACCGGGACGCTCGTGTTCGGTTCCGTCGCCGAGTACGCCTGGAGCCACTTCCCGCGGGAACGCGGCAGCAGCTCGTTCGGCTCGCTGCGGACCAACCCGCTGGCCCGGGTCGTCGCCTGGGCCGTCGGCGTCGTCGCCGTCGGCGTCGTCACCGGGCTGTTCGCGCTCGGGCCGGTGGTCGGTTTCTCGGGAGTGGTGTTCGCCTTCGTCGGCTTCGCCCTCGTGCGCTACCCGCTGACGACGGTCGTCGCGCTGGCGGCGACGTCGGTGCCGGGGCTGGTCTACCGCGCGCTGCGGCGGCCGGAGGTCGCCCGGGCCGCCAGAGAGTCGTTCTCCCGGCCGTGGTGGGCCGACGTCGCCGTCCAGGGCCACGCGCTGGGGCTGCTCGTCGGCGTCGTCGTCTGTGCCGCGCTCTGCTACCGGCGGGGCGTGCGGCCGTCGCCCGGCCGCGTCTGGCTGGCGGCGCTGCTCGTCGGCGTCGACCGCGGCCTGTGGGCCGTCTACGTCATCGAGGGCTCCGACCGGTTCCGGCTGTTCCGCGCCCTCGGGGCGACGCTCGTGTTCCTGCTGGCGGCGGCCGTCGCCGTCGGCGCGACGGCCTCCGACCGCCCCCTCGTGGCGCGGATCGACCTCTCGCGGCGGGAGGCCGCCTACGGGCTCGTGCTCGCGCTGCTGGTCGCCGTCGCCGTCGTCGCCGTCCCGTTCAACCTCTTCGTCGTCGACGACCCCTCGGCGGGGTTCGAGCCGGCCGACGCCGTCGAGGTCGGCGACTACACCGTCTTCTACGCCGAGGGCGTCGAGAACCAGTACATCCCCGGCGTGCCGCTGCCAGGGGCCAACGCCTCGGCCGACGCCGTCGAGGCCAGCGGCGTCGTCGTCGTCTCCGAGCGGCGCAACATCTGGTGGGTGGAGCTGTCGAAGGGCCGGCTGGCCTCCCGCGGCTCCGGGACGGTCCGGCTCGGCGGGCTCGCCTGGAACGCCGACGTCCGCGCGGTCCGGAACGGGTGGAACGTCGCCGGCGGCGACGCCGTCTACCACGTCCGGCTCGGCCGGCCGGACGGCGAGAGGACGGTCGTCTTCCGGAGCGAGGCGGCGACAGCCGGCCTCCGGGTCGACGGCCGGAACGTCTCGGTGGCGCCGGCCGGCGACGGGTTCGAGCTCGCCGTCAGCCGCGACAACGAGACGCTCGGGCGGGCGCCGGTGCCGGCCGACGGCAACGCCACGACGGCCGGCGGGCTCACCTTCCGCCGGGAGTCGGGGTCGCTCCGCGCCGAGCGCAACGGCACGCGCGTGACGGTCGCCGAGCGGGGTTAGTCCCACTCGATGCGGAACACCTCGGCGTCGACCGTCCGGACGTCGTCGGTGTGGTGGTCGAACTGCCGGGGGAGCTCGAGGTCGGCGGCGAAGGCGTGGGTCACCGCGCCGCCGTTGTCGGCGGCGAAGGCCTCGACGAACGACTCGCTGCCGGCGTTGTGGACGGAGTACGACACCGCCGCGAGGTCGGCGGCGGTCTCGAGGAAGGCGCGGTCGGCGCCCTCGTTGCCCGTCTGGGCGCCGAACGGCGGGTTCATCAGCACGGTGACGCTGTCGGCGTCGAGCGGCGGCCGGGTCGCGTCCGCCCGGAGCCACGCGAGCTCCGCCGTCGCCCCGACCCGGCGTTCGTTCTCGCCGGCCGTCGACAGCGGCGCCGGGTCGACGTCGACGCCGACGACCCGCTCCGGGCCGCGCAGCGCCGCCCCGAGGGCGAGCATCCCCGTCCCGCAGCCCAGGTCGACGACGGTCCGGCCCTCGACGTCGCCCTGCAGGTCGGCGACGTGGACGATGTGAGCCGCCAGCTCCGGCGGGGTGTGGTACTGCTCCAGCGGCGCCTTCGGGTCCTCGAACCCCGCGACGACCCCGAGCTCCTGTGCCAGCCGCCGTCGCGTCGCCCCGTCCGTCATCGGTTCGGCATACTCCCCAAGAATTCTTATAGGTTCGTATATGCACCGAGGTAATTAGACGTCGCCCGACGCGAGCGCGTCGACCATCGACGCCCCGCGAGCGAGGGCGCGGTCGGCGAAGACGCGCCCGGCGGCGTAGAGGAAGTATGCGGTGACGGCGGCGTTGTTCCGGTCGCCGGAGTCCTGTCGGTCGCCGTAGGTGACCACGTCGGCGGCGAAGCCCCCGAGCCGCCGCCGGAGCGGCGTCGCCTCCGCGAGCCGCTCGAGCCGCTCGACGGCGGCCCGCTTCTCGGCCAGGAGCCGCTCCGCGGCGACGCCCTCCCCGTCCAGCCGGTCGGCGGTCACGGCCGCCGCCGCGTCGAACGCCTCGACCTCGAGTCTGATCCTGGCCGCGCCGAACAGCCCCTCGACCGGCCGCTCGGCGGCCAGCTCCGCGACGTCCGTCGACAGCAGCTCCGAGCGGCGCGACCGGACCGTCGACAGGACGGCCGTGACTCGCTCGGGAGCCGTGGCCGTCCCCGCGGTCAGCGACCGCGGGGCGTCGAGGGACGCGACCGCCTCGTGCTCGGTTCCGATGACCGCCTCGACGGCCCCCCGCCGCGGCGAGGCGTCGGCGTCGGTCGCGGTCGCGAGGAAGCCGGCGGCGTTGGTCACCGCGAGCCGGGCCTGCCGGAGCCGGCCCCACGCGCCGCCGACCGCTGACGGCGACGCCT
>JAHENN010000086.1 GCA_018609665.1 Haloarculaceae archaeon
ATGTACACGGACTTGGCGACGCTGTACGAGAGGGCCGGCCGCATCGAGGGCCGGGAGGGCTCCGTGACGCAGCTGCCCATCCTCACGATGCCGTGCGACGACGACACCCACCCCATTCCGGACCTGACCGGCTACATCACCGAGGGGCAAATCTACATCGACCGGGACCTCAACAGCCAGGGCATCGAGCCGCCGGTCGACGTGCTGCCGAGCCTCTCGCGGCTGATGGACGACGGCGTCGGCGAGGGGTTCACCCGCGAGGACCACGAGGACCTCGCCAACCAGCTGTACGCCGCCTACGCGGAGGGCGAGGACCTCCGCGACCTGGTGAACATCGTCGGCCGCGAGGCACTCAGCGAGCGGGACAACAAGTACCTCGACTTCGCCGACGCCTTCGAGGAGGAGTTCGTCCAGCAGGGCTTCGACACCGACCGCGGCGTCGAGGAGACGCTCGATCTGGGCTGGGAACTTCTCAGCCGGCTCCCGAAGGAGGAGCTGAACCGCGTCGACGAGGAGTTCATCGAGACCTACTACGTCGACGACGAACAGCTCGCCGAGGTCGCCGACTGACGGCTCCCCGACCTCTTATTAGCTCGCCCGCCCGAGAGGCGGACGTATGTGGGGTTCAGACGGGCCGGAGTTGCCCGACGACGCCAGAACGGTGCTCGTGCTGTCGTCGACGACGGCCGGCTCGGAGGCGTGTACCGTCCTCGCCGGCCGGGGCGAGCGCGTTCTCCTCGTCGGGTACGCCGGGACGACCGCCGGAGACCTCCGGGAGCGGCTCGCCGAGCGGTTCGAGGAGCCGCCGCCGGTCCGGGCGCTCGGCGTCGGCGACGAGGTCGAGCCGGGCGACCTCACGGGCCAGGGCATCACCGTCGCCGAGGCGCTGTCGCCGGAGACGGCGGTCTGTTTCGACTCCCTCGGGGCGCTGCTGCAGTACACCGACCTCGAGCAGGTGTTCCAGTTCGTCCACAGCCTCGCCGAGCGGTGTGCGGCGTCGTCGGCGACGATGCACGTCCACCTCGACCCGGCGGCGGTCGACGACCGGGCCGTCGCGGCGCTGTCGACGCTGGCCGACGCGGTCGTCGACGTCGAGGCCGGAGAGACGACCCTCAGGCCGGAGCTGACCGGAAAGGATTAACCCACTCCGCGCCGAACCGTCGGCAAGATGAGCAAGGACGTCAAGCCGACCCGGAAGAACCTCATGGCCATCGAGGACCGCATCGAGCTCTCCGAGCAGGGCCACGACACCCTCGAGAAGAAACGCGACGGCCTCATCATGGAGTTCATGGACATCCTCGACCAGGCCCAGGACGTCCGGTCGGACCTCGACGCCGACTACGAGCGCGCCCAGCGGTCCATCGACATGGCCCGGGCGATGGAGGGCGACGTGGCTGTTCGCGGCGCCGCCGCCGCCCTGAAGGAACACCCGGAGATCACCACCCAGTCGAAGAACATCATGGGCGTCGTCGTCCCGCAGATCGAGTCGACCCGGGTCCAGAAGGACCTCGACCAGCGGGGCTACGGCCTCGTCGGCACCTCCGCCCGCATCGACGAGGCCGCCGACGCCTACGAGGAGCTGCTGGAGACGATCATCCTCGCCGCCGAGGTCGAGACGGCGATGAAGAAGATGCTCGACGAGATCGAGAAGACCAAACGGCGGGTCAACGCCCTCGAGTTCAAGCTGCTGCCGGAGCTCCACGACGCCCAGGAGTACATCGAGCAGAAGCTCGAGGAGCAGGAGCGAGAGGAAATCTTCCGCATGAAGAAGATCAAGGACAAGAAGGAGGCAGAGGAAAGCGCCATCGAGGCGGCCACGGCCGAGACCGACGAGGACGAAGAGGAAGTCGAGACCGTCGCGGCCGACGACTGAGCGCCGCTCAGAGCGCGTAGACCGCTATCTCGGCGCCGCAGTCCGGACACTCCGTCGCCCCGGCGCCGACGTTTTTGCCGCAGGAGCGACACTCCCGGTGTATCCGCTCGTCCGCCGCGCTGAACGAGACGTCGAACAGCCGTGGAAGCAGGCCCATACCGTACATGACGAAATATGTGCAATAAATTTTGTCTCAGCGTATCTGATAGAAAGACGTCTCGACTCCCGGTCGGCGCCGCGGCAGTAGCTTCTTGACCCGTCTGCTCGAAGCGCCGGCAGAGATGGCGCCGGCTGACCCGCGGTCCGACGGCAGGGCGACGCGTGACGGACCGCAGCGGCGACCGAGCGGCGCGAGCGGGTCCGGGGAGGGGTGTCGATGACCGACCGCGAGCCGGTGTCCGGGACGGACAACGCCTGGCGACGCATCGGCACGCCGGAGAACCTGACGACCATCACGGGCGTGCTGTGGCTCGACGACGCCATCGGCTACGACGAACTGTGCGACCGCCTCGAGGAGCGGCTCTGCCGGTTCGACCGGTTCCGCCAGCGGGTCGGCGGCCGCGGGCGGACGCTCCGGCGGCCGTACTGGGAGGCCCTCGAGCCGTTCGACGTCGAGACCCACGTCCAGCACGTCGCGCTGCCAGCGCCGCGGGACACCGCGGCGCTGCAGCGGTTCGTCGGCGGGCTGATGAGCCGGCCGCTGGACGAGCGCCGGCCGCTGTGGGAGGCGTACCTCGTCGAGGGCGCCGGCGAGGGCGACGGCGACGCCGTCGCGTTCCGCATCAACCACAGCATCGGCGACGGCTTCGCGCTGCTGTACGTCCTGCTGGGGCTGGTCGACGACCCCGAGGCGATGGAGCTGCCGATGGGGATCGTCCCGGAGCCGCCGGGCGCCGACGAGTTCCGCGACGACGGCCGGGCGGACGGGGGTACGGCGACGGCCGACGGCGCCGGCGCCGACGCCGACGCCGATGTCGAGACCGACGACAGCGGGCTGTCGCTGACCGGCGGCGGCCTCCGCGGGACCGTCGGCCTCGCGGGGACGGCGCTGCGGACCGGCTGGGAGCTGCTGACGCAGGACGACGAGCCGGCGACGTCGCTGCGGGGCGAACTCGGCGCCGCCAAGCGGGCCGGCTGGACCGGGCCGGTCGACCTCGCGACGGTGCGGGCCATCGGCGACGAGCACGACGCGACGGTCAACGACGTGCTCCTGGGGGCGCTGGCGGGGGCGTTCCGCCGGGTGCTGTCCGGCCGCGGGGAGACGCCGCCCGACCGCATCCGGGTGACGGTGCCGGTCAACCTCCGGCCGATGGCCGAGCGGGACGGCTCCCTGGGCAACCACTTCGGGCTGGCGTTCGTCCCGCTGCCGGTCGGAGAGCCGGCCCTCGGCGACCGGATTCGCGCCGTCCGCGACCACATGAGCGCCGAGCGCGCCGGCGTCGAGGCGTTCCTGATGTACCTGACGCTGACGGTCGGCGGCCGGTCGCCGGACGCCGTCCTGGAGTGGCTGCTCCGGCGGTTCGAGGACCGCGCGACGGGCGTGGTGACGAACGTCCCGGGGCCGACGGCGCCGATCTCCTTCGCCGGCCGCGAGGTGACCGACATCATGTTCTGGGTGCCGCAGGCCGTCGACCAGGGGCTGGGGATCAGCATCCTCAGCTACGACGGCGACGTCCGGGTCGGCATCGCGGCCGACGCGAACCTGCTCGACGACCCCGGGGAGTTCGCCGACGCCTTCCGAGCGGAGGTCGACGCGCTGACCGACGACCTCGCGTAACCGGTCGGGCTATCCGTCGGGCGCCCGTGGGGCCGGCATGGACTGTCCCGAGTGTAACGCGTCGATGGTCGCCTTCGAGGTTCCGCCGGCACACCGCGAGCACGCGCCGGGGTCGTCGGCCGCGGCGGCGCTGTGTCCGTCGTGTCTCGCCCTCGAGAGCGCCGCCGAGGCGCCGGCCGACCCGCGGTTCGACCGCATCAGCGACGCCTTCCCGACCGGCGAGGCGGCGCCGCCGCTGGCGCTTGCGGTCGGCCTGCTGGACTCGCTGGCGCTGCACCGCCGGGCGCTGGAGGAGCTGCTCGCGGCGGCCGAGGCGGCCGGCGCCGACCCGCTGCTCGTGTTGGACCGGCTGCACGCACAGGGCGGCGTCGACCCGGCGTTCGACATCGACCGCCGGCGCCACCAGCTGGAACAGCTGCTGTGAGGCTCAGACGCCCGTCGAGTACCGCAGGATGCCGGCGATGCCGCCGAAGGCCGTCAGCAGCTGCTCGCCCTTCTCGAAGTCCGTCGAGATGAACTTCGCCTCGCTGCCGCGTTGGTCGGCCAGCTCCATCAGGTGGTCGATGGCGTCCTCCCGGTCGACGACCTCCGCCTCGCTGCCGTCGTCGCAGGTGTAGGCCGGCGTGTCCGCGCGGCTGCCGACGAGTTCGTGTTCCGTGCGGCCGTCGCAGTCGTAGGTGACGACGTCCTTCCGGAGGTCCTCGCTGATGAGCAGCCGGTCGACGGCGCCCATCTCGAGGTTCTGGCGGGTCGCGTCGAAGCCGTAGGTCGCCTTCCCCCCGTCGTGGAGCTGCTCGAAGAACTCGTTCATCTCCGACTTGTCCTTCATTACCTCCGTCTCGGCCAGGACGTCCTCGGCGGCGTCGACGAGGTCGTACAGCCCCGACTCGTCGGTGTAGGAGACGTCGAACTTGCCCAGCACGAGGTCCTGGAGTTCGTGGTGGAGGTAGTCGCCGTCGAGGAACTCGTCCTTCGTCGGCGAGGGGCCGCCGACGAGGATCCCGTCGAGCTCGTGGCGTTCCGGCACGAACAACTCGTTGGCCATCCCGGCGACTTCCTGGTAGAAGTTGTCGATGGCCTCGAGCCGCAGGCGGGCGAACCGCTGGGCGGACTGGCC
>JAHENN010000087.1 GCA_018609665.1 Haloarculaceae archaeon
CCTACTACGCGGTGCCGGTGATGAAGTTCTCCGTCGCCCGCGGCGGCGACTGGATCGACACCGAGGCCGCCCAGGCGACCGGCACGCCGGTCGACAAGGTCACCTCCATCAAGGAGGACGACTTCGAGCTGGACTTCCGGACCGACGTCGGCGGCGTCGAGGGGGCGCTGTCGATCTACTACGAGAACCTGCTGGACTACGTCATCGACCGCATCGTCGAGGAGGTCGACGAGGAGGACGTCGAGGAGGGGCTGGACGTGCCGGTCGTCGTCACGGGTGGCACCGCCAGCCCGGACGGCTTCGCCGACCTCTTCCGGGACCACCTCGACGGCGCCGACCTGCCGTTCAGCATCAGCGGCGTCACCCACGTCGAGGAGCCGATGTACAGCGTCGCCCGCGGCGGGCTGGTCGCCGCCCGCTCCGACGAGGAGGAACAGCAGACCGCAGAGCGGGCCGAAGCCGAGGACTGAACGCACCCGCGCCGCCGGCGGCCCGCCGGCCGCCTCGCCCCGCTCCGTGCCGCCGATGGCCGCCCTGCGATGAACGCCTACTTATATCGCCGCTCCCTCGGTGTCGACATGGAACCACGGGACCTGTCCGCCCACGTCGTCTACCGGGCCGGCCGGGGCGTCGAGGAGGTCGCCCGCGAGCTGGGGATGGAGCGGGAGGACCTCCTGAAGCTGTCCTCCAACGAGAACCCGTTCGGGCCGGCGCCGAAGGCCGTCGAGGCCATCCGGGAGACGGCAGAGGCGGCCCACGCCTACCCCAAGTCGGCGGCGACGGACCTCCGGGAGCGGCTGGCCGAGGAGTGGGACGTCGCGCCCGCACAGATCTGGCTCGGCAACGGCGCCGACGGCGCACTCGACTACATCGCCCGGGCGATGCTCCGGCCCGACGACCGCGTGCTCGTGCCGGCGCCGGGCTTCTCCTACTACGCGATGAGCGTCCGCTACCACCACGGCGTCGTCGACGAGTACCCCCTGCGGAAGCGCGAGGAGTTCGCCCAGAGCCCCGAGATGGTCCGGTCGGCATACGACGGCCACCGCATCGTCTACCTGACGAGCCCGCACAACCCGGCCGGCACCGAAATCTCGCTGTCCGACGTCGAGACGGTCGCCGAGGAGACCGACGAGGAGACGCTCGTGCTGGTCGACGAGGCCTACGGCGAGTACACCGACCGCCCCTCGGCGGTCAGGCTGCTCGACGACCGCGAGGACGTCGCGGTCCTGCGGACGTTCTCGAAGGCCTACGGGCTGGCGGGCGCCCGCATCGGCTACGCGGTCGTCCCCGAGGCGTGGGCGGACGCCTACGCCCGCATCAACACCCCCTTCGCGGCCTCGGAGCTGGCCTGCCGGGCGGGGCTGGCCGCCCTCGACGACGAGGCCCACGTCGAGCGGACCGTCGAGACCGCCCGCTGGGCCCGGGAGTTCATGACCGAGGAACTCGACTGCCGCACCTTCGACGGCGCCGGCAACTTCGTGCTGTGCGAGGTCGGCGACGGGACGGCCGTCGCCGAGGCCGCCAAACGGGAGGGCGTCATCGTTCGCGACACCACGTCCTTCGGGCTGCCGGAGTGCATCCGGGTCACCTGCGGCACGCGGGAGGGCACCCGCCGGGCCGTCGAGGTGCTGAACGGGGTCGTATGAGGGTCGCCGTCACCGGGACGCCGGGCGTCGGCAAGACGACCGCCGTCGAGGCCGCCGACCTCGAACTGGCGGTCGTCCATCTCAACGACATCATCCGGGAGGCCGGACTGGCGACCGGCGAGGACGAGGCCCGCGGCAGCCTGCTGGCGGACCTCGACGCCGTCCGCGAGCGGTTCGCCGGCCGCGAGGACCTGCTCGTCGAGTCGCATCTCGCCCACCACCTCGAGGCCGACCGGGTCGTCGTGCTGCGGTGTCACCCGGCGGAGCTGCGCGAGCGGCTGCTCGACCGCGGGGAGCCGCCGGCGACGGCCGCGGAGAACGCCGAGGCCGAGGCGCTGGACGTCGTCCTGTCGGCGGCCGTCGAGGCTCACGGCCTCGACTCCGTCTACGAGGTCGACACCACCGACCGGTCGCCGGCGGCGGTCGCCGGCGAGATCGAGGCCGTCGTCGCCGGCGACCGGGAGCCGTCGGCCGGCGAGGTGACGTTCGTCGACTACCTATGACCCTGGACAGGCTCCGGCCGGTCGCCGAGCGCGCGCTGGCGCCGTTCGTGACGGCCGCCGACCGGGTCGGGCTGACGCCGGACGGCGTCAGCGTCGTCGCCTTCGGCGTCGCCGCCGCCGCCGGTGCAGCGTACGCGGCTGCGGGCCGGCCCGTCGGCGGCGTCGGCCCCGACCCGCTGTTCTACCTGTTCGGGGCGGCGCTCGTCTTCCTGAACGGCTGGCTGGACCTGCTCGACGGCGCCCTGGCGCGGCGGCAGGGGACCGACTCCCGGGCGGGTGACCTGCTGGACCACGTCGTCGACCGCTACGCCGACGTCGTCATCGTCGCCGGGCTGGCGGCCGGGACCGGCCGGTACGCCCTCGGCTTCCTGGCGGTGACGGGCGTGCTGATGACCTCCTACCTCGGGACGCAGGCGCAGGCGGTCGGCCTCGATCGGGTCTACGGCGGCGTCGTCGGCCGGGCCGACCGGCTGGCGGTCACCGGTATCGTCACCGCCGTCGCCGCCGCGGCCCCCGGGGCCGCGTACGGCCTGACGGCGGTCGGCTGGCTGCTCGTCTTCCTGGCGGCCGTCGGCCACCTGACCGCGCTCCAGCGGTTCTACCATTCGATGGCTGCCGTCGAGTAGCCGGGAAAACCCTTTTGCGCAGAAGCCGCAAGTGTCGGTATGGTCCAGTGTGAGATGTGCGGTACGGAGACGGGGTCGCCGAAGACGGTCAAGATCGAGGGCGCCGAGCTCGAGGTGTGCGACGACTGCGCCGACTTCGGCACCGAGGTCCGCACCGAGGAGACCTCCTCGACGTCGACGAAGTACTCCACGTCCGCCTCGTCATCGTCCTCGTCGTCGACGTCGGGGTCGGGGTCGGGGTCGTCGGGCGGCGGTGGCGGTGGCAGCAGCCGCCGCGACATGTTCGACGAGATGGACGAGGTCGTCCAGGACTACGACGACCGCATCCGCGACGCCCGCGAGAGCGAGGGGCTCACACAGGAGGAGCTGGCCAACCAGCTCAACGAGAAGTCGAGTCTCATCCGGAAGCTCGAGCGCGGCGATGTCCTGCCGAGCGACACCGTCCAGCGGGAGCTCGAGAAGGCCCTCGGCATCTCGCTGTCGGCCGGCGGCGGCGACGACGACGCCGAGTGGTCCAGCGACTCCGCCGCCAGCGGCACGACGCTCGGCGACGTCGTCAAGCGGAAGGACTA
>JAHENN010000088.1 GCA_018609665.1 Haloarculaceae archaeon
CAGCGCCGCCGCGACGTCGGCGGCGTACTCGCGGGGGGAGTCGCGGGCCTGCCCGACCCGGTCGCCGAGGCTGACGGTGCGGAGGTCCGCCTCGCCGTAGCCGTCCGCCCGGAGGTGGCCCCTGAGCCGCCGCCACCACGCCGTCTCGCCGGTGTCGGCGAAGCCGTGGACGAGCACGACCGGCCGGCGGTCGGCGCCGACCGCCCCCGGCCGGAGCCCCGTCGCGCCCCGCCGGAGCAGCGCCCGTCGGTCCGTCGCGTCCATGTCGAACGTCGGCGGCCGAGAGGGGAGACGCTTTCGCCGCGAATCGCCGGCGATACAACTGTGACGCAACCCTTACCGCCGTCGGCGCGGAACGGCCGGTGATGCGCGACATCTTCGAGACGCGGGACGCCGACGCCGCCGGCCGCATCGGCGAACTCGAGGTCCCGCGGGCCGGCGTCACCGTCGAGACGCCGGCGCTGCTGCCGGTCATCAACCCGCACATCCGGACGATTGAGCCGGCCGCCCTGGAGGAAACGTTCGGCGCGGAGATCCTCATCACGAACGGCTACGTCCTCTACACGAGCGACGACTACCGCGAGCGGGCCCTCGAGGAGGGGCTGCACGAGCTGCTGGACTTCTCCGGCGCCATCATGACCGACTCGGGGTCGTTCCAGCTGTCGGAGTACGGCGAAATATCGGTGACGAACGAGGAGATACTGCGGTTCCAGCGGGCGGTCGGCTCCGACGTCGGGACGCCGGTCGACATCCCGACGCCGCCGGACGCCGACCGCGACCGCGCCGAGCGGGAGCTGGCGACGACGCAGGAGCGGCTCGAGGCCGCCGAGTCGGTCGATACCGGCGAGATGCTGGTCAACGCGCCGGTCCAGGGGTCGACGTACCCGGACCTGCGGACCGAGGCGGCCGAAGGCGCCTACGGGACGACGCTGGACGTCTTCCCGGTCGGCGCGGTCGTCCCGCTGATGAACGGCTACCGGTACGCCGAGACGGTCGAGGTGGTGCGGGCGGCGAAACGGGGCCTCGGCGCCGACGCGCCGGTCCACCTGTTCGGCGCCGGCCACCCCATGATGTTCGCGCTGGCGGTGGCGGCGGGCTGTGACCTCTTCGACTCGGCGGCCTACGCGCTGTACGCCCGCGACGACCGGTATCTCACCGTCGCCGGCACCGACCACCTCGAGGAACTGGACTACCTGCCGTGTGCCTGTCCGGTCTGTGCCGACCACGCCGCCGCCGAACTGCGAGCGCTGCCCGACGAGCGACGGGAGCGGCGGCTGGCCGAGCACAACCTCCACGTCAGCTACCGCGAGCTGCGGACGGTCAAGCAGGCGCTGCGGGCGGGCAACCTGCTGGAGCTGGTCGAGCGCCGCGCCCGCGGCCACCCGGCGATGGTCGACGGCTACCGGGCGCTGCTGGACGCCGACCTGGAGGCGGCCGACCCCGCCTCGAAGGGGACGTTCTTCGGGCTCTCCGGCGACGCCGCCCGCCGGCCGGAGGTCCGCCGACACCACGACCGCCTCGACCGGCTTTCCGTCGACGGCGAGCGGGTGCTGCTGTCGGAGGGCGGCGACAACGACCGCTTCGATTCGACCTGGCGGCTGCGGGCGCCGTTCGGCCCGTACCCGGCGGCGCTGTCGGACAGCTACCCGTTGACGGCGGAGCTGCCGGAGCGGCTCGCCCCGGCGGCCTACGAGGCGGCCGCCGAGGGGGTCGGCCGGCTGGCGGCCGCCAACCCGGACGTCGCGTTCACCGTCGCCCACTGGGGGTGGCCGGAGACGGCGCTCGCGGCGCTGCCGGACGGCGTCTCGACGCTGGAGCTCGGCCCCGACAGCGAGCCGCCGTCGGACGACCGTTGACGGCCGCCGCGTCCCGGGGATGGAAACGCCTTTGCCGGTCGCCCGACTCGGCCCGGGTGATGACCAGCGTCAAGCAGTTCCGCGTCGAGGAGCCGGCGACGGCCGACGGGCTGGGGCGCGGGACGTTCGTCTTCACCGACGACTACTCGGTGTTCGACTGGGGGAAGATGCCCGACGCCATCCCGAACAAGGGCGCGTCGCTGTGTGCGATGGGGGCGGCCAACTTCGAGCGGCTGGAGGCCGCCGGCGTCCCGACGCACTACCGCGGGGTCGTCGACGGCGGCGAGGTGGTCCCGCTCCCGGCGGCCGGGTCGCCGCCACGGGAGATGGCCATCGACCTGACCCGGGTGCCCGACCTCCCCCACGAGGGCCGCGAGTACGACTACGAGGCGTTCCACGGGGCCGCCGGCGACACCTACCTGATTCCGCTGGAGGTCGTCTTCCGGAACACCGTCCCGGTCGGGTCGTCGCTGCGGCGGCGGGCCGAGCCGGCGGCGTTCGGCCTCGACCGCGAGGCGTGGCCCGACGACCCCGTCGACCTCACGGAGCCGGTCGTGGAGTTCTCCACGAAGTTCGAAGAATCCGACCGCTACCTCGACCGGGCCGAGGCCGACCGCATCGCCGGCCGGGCCGACGTCGACGACCTCGAGACGGTCGCCCGCGAGGTCAACGACCTCGTCACCGAGACGGCCGCCGAGGCCGGCCTGAAACACGAGGACGGCAAAATCGAGTGCCTCTACCACGACGGCGAGATTCGGGTCGCCGACGTCGTCGGCACCTTCGACGAGAACCGCTTCTCCCACGGGGGCCAGCAGCTCTCGAAGGAGGTGGTCCGGCAGTACCACAGACGGGCCCAGCCGGAGTGGGTCGAGGCGGTCGAGGCGGCCAAGGCCGCCGCGAAGGAGCGGGACGTCGCCGACTGGCGGCGGCTCTGCGAGGCGGAGCCGGAGCCGCTGCCCGGCCACGTCGTCGACGCCGTCCGGGACATGTACTCCGCGGGGGCCAACGCCTACCTCGGCCGGGAGCTGTTCGACGCGCCGGCGCTGGCCGAGGCCGTCGAGGCCGTCCGCGGGCTGTAGCGCCGCGAGCCCGAGCGTTTTTTATCCTCGACGGCGAACGTCCGTGTATGTTGCCGCTACAGACCATCTCCGACCCGGCGATGGCGGTCGCGGTTCTGACCATCCTCCTGGTCGTCGTTATTCCGGCCGCGTTCGTGTGGGCCTTCGGCCGGATCCGCGACGGCTCGGACGAGGAGGAGACGGACCACGGCGGCGCCGGCGCCTGACTACTCCTGCCGGAGGATGACGACCATCGACAGCCCGGAGACGACGAGCAGCAGCAGCGCCGGCAGGGCGGCGTTGCCGTAGTAGCCGGCCGACTCGGCGTTCCAGATGCGCGTCACGAGCGTCTCGAAGCCGGTCGGCCGCAGCAGCAGCGTCGCCGGGAGTTCCTTCATCGTGGTGAGGAAGACGAGGGCGGCACCGGCGACCATGCCGGGCGCGACCAGCGGCAGCGTCACCCGGCGGAACGCCGCCGCCGGCCGCTCGCCGAGCGTCCGGGCGGCCTCGTGCAGCCGGGGGTTCACCTGCAGCACCGACGTCCGGGTCGAGCCGACCGCCTGCGGCATGAACCGGACGACGTAGGCGAACACGAGGATCGGCAGCGTCTGGTAGACGCCGACCTCGACGCCGGCGACCTCGACGGCGCCGTAGTTGGCGCCGAAGAACACCAGCGCGAGCCCGATGACGATGCCCGGGACCGCGTAGCCGACGTACGTCGTCCGCTCGAACAGCGACCCCAGCCAGCCGTCGTCCCGGGCCGAGAGGTACGCCACCGGCAGCGCCGCGGCCGCCGCGACCAGCGCCGCCAGCGCCGCGACGGTCGCGGAGTTGTACAGCCACTCCAGCCGGAAGGCGAAGCCGGCGGCGGACGTCTCGCCGGAGGCCAGGAACCACGCGAACACCCCGACCGGCATCGCGAGGGTGGCGGTCCCGAGCAGCGCACAGAACGCCGCCGCGGGCCACCGCCAGCGGCCGAGCTCGATTCTCGACGTCCCGCCGGCGCCCGACGTGTAGAGGGTGTCCGTCCGCCGGACGCGGGACTCGAGGGCGAGGATGAACACGGTCAGCCCGACGAGCTGCAGCGAGAGGAACGCGGCGTAGTCGCCGCCGCCGAGCGACTGGTACCGGAGGTAGATCTCCCGGGTGAACACCTGCGCCTGCAGGAACGCGGGGGTGCCGAAGTCCGAGACGGCGTACAGCGCCACCAGCAGGGAGCCGGCGGTGATCGCCGGCCGTATCTGCGGCAGCGTCACCCGCCGAAACGTCTCCCAGCGGCCGTGGTTGAGCGTCCGGGCGGCGTCGACGAGCGACTTGTCGAAGGTCTTCAGCGCCGCCCGGGTCGTGAGGTAGACGTACGGGTAGGTGTACAGCGTGATGATCAGGATTGCGCCGGGGAGGCCGTAGACGTCGGGCAGTTCCCGGACGCCGAGCGGCGCCAGCCACCCCTGGACGATGCCCCGGGGCCGGAACATCGCGACGAAGGCGAAGGCGCCGAGGTAGCTCGGGATCGCCAGCGGCAACGACACGACGACCGTCCAGAACCGCCGGCCCGGCAGGTCGGTCCGGACCGTCAGCACCGCGAGCGGCACCGCAAGCAGCACCGACAGGACCGTCACGCTCGTCATCAGCAGGAGGCTGTTGAGGACGACCTCGAGGGTCCGGCCGTTGAGCAGCAGCGACTCGGCCTGGCCGAGGTCGATGGCGCTGGCCCGCATCAGCACCCACGTCAGCGGGAACACCAGCGCCGCCGCGACCGCGCCGCTCAGAAGCGTCAGCGCGACCGGGCGCTCCTCGGTGCCTGTGGCTCCTGCCATCGGTCGTGTCGGGGGCTCGGAGTCGTTTAGGTCTTCCTAAACGCGTCGTCGCGTCGAAAGGGGGGACAGACGCGGAGTCGACGGGAGGCTCCCGCGCCCCGGTGACGGTGATGGTGATGCCCACGGTGGCCGGGGTCGTCCGCGGCGTGGGACCGTCGCTCGCGTCGGCCGGCTCGTCCCGGTCCCACGCCACGGTCTTTAGGCCAACCTAAAATAAAGCTGTCGGAGCCGTTCAGTCGTCGGAGACGGCCTCCCCGAGGCCGTCGATGGGGCGGTCCGGCAGCCGGTCGTCGAGGTCGGCCGGTAGCCCGAGCCGGTAGTCGTCGGCGTCGACCCCGTCACGGATTTCGGTCCGGCCGCGGTAGACGGAGACGGCGTCGTCGAGGTGGAGCCGGACGGCCTCGAGCAGCGTCTCGGCCTCGAGCGGCTGGCCGCGCCGCCGGAGCTCCTCGACGTCGGCGCCCGGCGGCGCGTTGAACGCCCGCTGGGCGATGATCGGCCCCTGGTCGAGGTCCGTCGTCACGTAGTGGGCGGTGACGCCGGCGACCCGGACGCCCTCCTCGCGGGCCTGCCGGTAGGCCTCCGCGCCGGGGAACGCCGGCAGCAGCGACGGGTGGACGTTGATGATGCGGTCCTCGTAGCGGAACACCACCTCCGGGCTCAGGATGCGCATGTACCGCGCCAGCACGATGAGGTCCGTGTCGTACTCCGCCAGCAGCGCCAGCAGCCGCTGTTCGTCGGGCGTGCCCTTCTCGTCGCCGACGTCGTGGAAGTCCAGCCCGTACTGCTCGGCCAGCGGCTCGAGGTCCTCGTGGTTGCCGACGACGACCTCGATGTCGGCGCCCAGCTCGCCGTCGGCCCACGCCGCCAGCAGCGCCTCCAGACAGTGGGACTCCTTGGTGACGAGCACCGCGATGGTCTGGGTCGCCTGGTCGGCCGGGAACCGCACCTGGACGTCCTGGCCCAGCTCCTCGCCCAGTTCCTCCAGCGCCGTCCGTAACTCCCCTTCCGTGCAGCTCATCTCCGCGGTGTCGACGTGCATCGTCATCCGGAAGACGCCGTCCCGGACCGCCTGGTCGAGGTCCTCGATGTTGATGTCCCGCTCGAACAGCAGCGTCGTCACTCGCGCGATGAGCCCCGTGTCGTCGTCGCCGACGACGGTTATCTCGGTGTAGTTGCGGCTCACGGCCGACCCCTCCGGGTGTGGGCGTCGTTCATGCCACCGCGTCCGTCGCCGGCCGACAAAAGCGCGGCGCTCCGCCCGCGACGGCCGCGGGAGGCAACCGCCGAGACGCAACCGTTTTGCCCTGCCGCCCCGCTCTCCCGCACATGACCGCCTACACCGCGACCGTCACGGTTCGGCTGAAGCGGGGCGTCCTCGACCCCGAGGCCGAGACCACACAGCAGGCCCTCGAGCGGCTCGGCTTCGACCTCGAGGACCTCCGGTCGGCCGACCGCTTCGAGGTCGACCTCGAGGCCGACGACGCCGCCGCCGCCGAGGACCGCGCGACCGAGATGGCCGAGCGCCTGCTGGCGAACCCGACCATCCACGACTACGACGTCGAGGTCGCCGAGGCGTAGATGACCGCCGCCACCACACCGACGCCCGGCCGCCCGGGGTGGTCGCCGTGACCGTCGCCGCCACGACGACGCCGACGCCCGGCTCCCACCCTCGGCGGAGGTGGTCGCTGTGACCGTCGCCGTCGTCAGATTCGGCGGCTCGAACTGCGACCGCGACGCCCGCCGGGCGCTGGGCCACCTCGGCGTCGACGCGGAGATCGTCTGGCACGAGGACGGCCTGCCCGCGGACACGACGGGCGTCGTCGTCCCCGGCGGCTTCTCCTACGGCGACTACCTCCGGGCCGGCGCGATGGCGGCCCGCTCGCCGGTGATGGCGGAGGTCCGGGCCGTCGCGGCCGACGGGACGCCCGTCCTCGGCGTCTGCAACGGCGCCCAGATCGGCTGCGAGAGCGGGCTGACGCCCGGCGCCTTCACCACCAACCGCAGCGCCCGGTTCCAGTGCGAGCACGTCCACCTGCGGGTCGAGAACGCCGACACCCCCTGGACGGCCGCCTACGACGAGGGCGAGGTCATCGAGCTGCCCATCGCCCACGGCGAGGGCCGCTTCGAGGTCGCCGACGACCGGCTCGAAGAACTGCGGGCCGACGACCGCGTGCTGTTCCGCTACTGCGACGCCGACGGCGCGGTGACCGACGCCGCCAACCCCAACGGCTCGACGGACAACGTCGCCGGCGTGCTCGGCGACCGGGACCACGTCGCCGTCCTGATGCCACACCCCGAGCGGGCGTCGCTACCCGACGTCGGCGGCACCGACGGTCAGGGCGTCCTGCGCGCCTTCGAGTAGCCGGCGGCCGTACCCCTGGCCGCCCGGTCGCTCTCCCCGGTCCCCCGACCGAGGCCGCCTCGCTCGGGAGGGCCCGCCGTCCGACGCTACCCCACGAGCGGCTGGTTGTACGCCGTCTCCTCGCGCATGACGTACTCCCAGGTGGCCTCGCAGTCGCAGGTCACTTCCTCGAAGACGGAGGGGTCCTGCCGGAGGTCGAAGTCCTTGATGGCGGTCTGGACGCGGTCGTCGCAGTCGCCGCAGTTGTGCGGGCCGCGGTCGGAGCCGTGCCCCACGGGGTCGGAGACGACGATGGCGTCGACGTCCGCCGTCGCCTCCAGCACCTCGCAGACCGACCACAGCCACGGCGGCCGGTAGCCGCCGTCGTGGTACAGCTCCTCGACCATGGTGTGGCGCTGGACGTTGCAGGGGTTCATCGAGACGGTGTGACAGCCGTCGACGCCGGCACACCGCCGGACCGACCGCTTCATGTCGGCGACGGCGTCCGGCTCCGCCAGGAACGGCGGCTTCAGCAGGAGGTACGCCTTCACGCCGGCGCCCGCCGCCTGCGCCTCCGCGCAGGCGGCCTCGAAGTCCGCGAAGTCGAAGTACTTGTTCACGCAGTCGTGGCGGACGCGGTCGGTGGCCGTCTCCAGGCCGACGGCGACGTCGGTCGCGAGGCCGCGGTCGGTGAACGTCCGGAGCTTCTCGCGGTCGACGAAGTCCGGCAGCGACTCGACGACCAGCCGGTCGCGGTCGGCGAACGTCTCCGCGACGGCCGCCCGCGTCTCGGCCGGAATCTCTCGCTCGTCGAGGAACGACCCCGAGGTGTAGATCTTCACCAGCCCCGCCGGCTCGTCGGCGTTGTTCCGCTCGTGCTCCAGGCAGGCCTCCAGCTGCGTCAGCAGCGTCTCGTGGTCGACACTGCCGCCGTCGACGCTCTCGGCGACGTAGCCGCACATCGTGCAGCCGCCGGCCCGGGCCCACCGACAGCCGCCGGTGTTGAGGATGATCGTCAGGGAGTTCCGGACGCCGTCGGGAGTGTTGTCCTCGTCGAGCCACACGCGGGTCGGCTCCGTCGGGTCGTAGCTCTCGTCGTTGCGGCTCCGGACCTCCCGCATCACCTCGTTGTGGGCGTCCATCCCCCGGCCCTCCTCGTAGACGTCGGGCGTCGGCTGGCTCATTACCGGCGCTAAACGGTCGTCCCGGATAGCCGTGTCGCTTGCCGCTCAGTCGGGCGACTGGTGGGTCCGGGTGACCGCCGCCCGGACCGCCCGCTCGAGGCCGTCGACGGTCCGGACGCGCCGACTCGCCGTCCCCCGGCGTGGGCGCTCGCGCCACTCGACGGCGCCGGCCGGCTCCGTCAGCCGTCGGGACCGGAGCCGGATGCACCGACCGGAGGCAGGCTTCTCGAGGACGACCGCCTCGCCGAGGTCGGCGCCCGAGCCGACGACCTCGATTCCGGCCGTCCAGCCGTCGGCAATCTCCGCACGGACGCGTGTCAGCGCCACGACGTCGCCGAGCGTCTCCCGCTCCTCGACCCCCAGCAGTCCGGCGTCGTCCGTCGTTCCCGGCCCGTCGCCCTCGTGTTCCAGTGACATATATTTCTCCGTCGTGCCGCCGTGCCGACCTGCCGTTCGGGCGGCTCGGCTGTACCCGATGGTTCTCTCCTCTCTACGTAGCTCTACTGCGGCGGATATCCGGCGTTATATACGTCGCTTCCCGCCGGCCGTCGCGACCCGCCAGCCGACGACGCCGAGGGCCGCCCCGACGCCGTTGGCGGCGGCGTCGGCGAGCGAGAACGTCCGGTAGGCGAGCGGGGCCTGGACGCCCTCGACGGCGAGTCCGGCGACGACGACCGCGGCGGCGACGGCGAGGAGTTCGCGCCCCTCTGCCCGCCGGACGGCGGCGACGGCGGCGGCGACGACCGCGGCACCGGCCACGTGGGCCAACTTGTCGACGCCGACGCCCGAGACGTCGGCGCCGAGGGCAGCAGGTGGCCTGATTACCGATGCGACGACGACGGCCACGCACGCCGCGACGGCGACCCACCGGGCCGCCGGAGTCGACCGGTCGGAAGACACGGCGACGGGTGGCCGCTCGCCGGGTGAAAGGGTTTCGACCGCGGCCGACGGGTTCGCCTGGCTGCAACTCGTTCGTATGACGCGCAGGCGCTCGCCGCGCCCGCGTGCAACCTTCAGCGGTTACCCCTCCGCAGCAAAGGTTACCATGGTGCAGACCAACTAGCAACTGGTACGGATTATCATGACCGACTTAGGCGGGTTCCACGACCACGTCGCTCGCGTCGATCTCTCCGACGGGAGCGTCAACTACGAGAGCATCGACCAGGAGGACGCCGAGAGGTACATCGGCGCACGCGGACTCGGCGTCAAGTACGTCTTCGACCAGGGGCCGGACGTCGACCCGATGGGGCCGGAGAACCTGCTGGCGTTCATGAACGGCCCGCTGACGGGCACGCAGGTGACGATGAGCGGCCGCATCGCGGTCTGTACGAAATCGCCACTGACCGGCACCGTAACCGATTCCCACCACGGCGGCTGGTCCGGCGCCCGGCTGAAGTGGGCCGGCTTCGACGGCCTGCTGTTCGAGGGCGAGGCCGACGAGCCCGTCTACGCCTACGTCGAGGACGGCGAGGTCGAACTGCGGGACGCCTCCGACCTGTGGGGCATGGGCTTCCACGAGGCTCGCGACGCAATCGATGAGGCCCACGACGGCGAGTACGGCAAGGACCTCTCGGTGATGGGCATCGGCGAGGCCGGCGAGAACGAGGTCAAGTACGCCGCCATCATGAACGAGGACGACCGGGCCTCCGGCCGCGGCGGCACCGGCTGCGTGATGGGGACGAAGAACCTCAAGGCGGTCGTCGTCAAGGCCAGCACCGACATGCAGCGGCCGGCCGACGCCGAGACGTTCAAGAAGGGCCACCAGCAGGCGATGGAGGTCATCCAGGAGTCGGAGGTCACCGCGCCCAACGAGGGCGGGCTCTCGCTGTACGGGACGAACGTCCTGATGAACGCCACCGAGGAGATGTCGGGACTGCCGGCCCGCAACGCCAAGTACACCTCGACGGCCGACGCCCGCGAGGACGGCTTCGGCGACGACGGCTACGACGCCGAGAAGGTCTCCGGCGAGAACGTCCGCGAGAACATCCTCGTCGAGGAGCCGACCTGTCACTCCTGTCCGGTCGCCTGCAAGAAGGAAGTCGAGGTCGAGGTGGCACACAAGGGCGAGGAGATGAACGTCCGGACGGAGTCCTACGAGTACGAGTCGGCGTGGGCGCTCGGCCCCAACGCCGGCCACACCGACCGCGACGAGATCGCCCTGATGCTGCAGCGGTGTAACGACCACGGCATGGACACCATCGAGGCCGGCAACATGCTGGCGATGGCCATGGAGATGACCGAGGAGGGCAAGTTCGACGACCTCGGCGACGGCATCGACTGGGGCGACAGCGAGGAGATGGTCGAGATGCTCACCGAAATCGCCCACCGGGAGACCGAACTCGCCGACCACCTCGCGGAGGGCGCCGACCACCTCGCGGAGACGTTCGGTGCCGCCGACAACTCCCTGGCCGTCAAGGGCCAGACCATCCCCGCCTACGACCCCCGCTGCATGAAGGGGATGGCCATCGCCTACGCCACCTCGAACCGCGGGGCCTGCCACCTGCGCGGCTACACGCCCGCCGCCGAGATCCTCGGCATCCCCGAGAAGGTCGACCCCGTCGAGTGGCGCGGCAAGGGCGAACTCACCGCCACCTTCCAGGACCTCCACGCCGTCTCCGACAGCTTCGACATCTGCAAGTTCAACGCCTTCGCCGAGGGCATCGAGGAGTACGTCCTCCAGTACAACGGCATGACGGGCCGCGACGTCGGCGAGGAGGAGCTCATCGAGGCCGGCCAGCGCATCTACACGCTGGAGCGGTACTACAACAACCTCGCGGGCTTCGACGGCAGCGACGACGACCTGCCGGCGCGGTTCGTCGAGGGCGCCGACGGCGCCGTTCCCGGCCAGGGCGGCGTCGAGGGCAGCCTCGTCGAGCTCAAGGAGATGAAAGAGGAGTACTACGACCACCGCGGCTGGGTCGACGGCGTCGTCCCCGACGAGCGGCTGGCGGAACTGGACATCGACGTCGGGCCCGGCACCGGCGTCACCTCCGGCGACTCGGCGGCGCCCGCCGACGACTGACGCCCGCACGTCCGCCTTTCTTTCGCGCATCCGTCGACCAGCGTCCGCTACCTCGGCGCTTTTTGCCGCCCGGCGACCAACGCCGGGCATGGACCCCGAATCCACCGTGCGACGGTACTACGAGCTGGTCGACGACGGCGCCCACGACGACCTCGTGGCGCTGTTCGCCGAGGACGTCCGCTACGAGCGGCCCGGCCAGGCCGCCATCGAGGGCCGGGCGGCGCTGCGGGAGTTCTACGAGGCGGGCCGACCGCTGGAGGACGGCAGCCACGAGGTCGACGCCGTCGCCGTCGACGGCGACACCGTCGCCGTTCGGGGCCGCTTCCGGGGCCGCCAGGACGGCGAGACGGTCGCCTTCGCGTGGGCGGACTTCCACGAGTTCGATGGCGACCGCATCGCCCGCCGGTACACCTTCACCGACCGCGACGAGGTCTGAACGCCGTCGATGAGCCGCGCGGCGCCGACGCCCGGGGAACGCTGGACGGACGACCGCGGCTGGACCCACCGCGTCGTCGACGCCGACGGGGTCGCCCTCCACTACGTCGCGGCCGGCGACCCGGCCGACCCGCCGCTGGTCGCGCTGCACGGCTTCCCGGAGTGCTGGTGGGCCTGGCGCCGCCACGTCGACCGGCTGGCCGAACGGTTCCGCCTGCTCGTGCCGGACCTCCGCGGCTACAACCGCTCGGCGGCGCCGCCTGGCGTCGACGCCTACCGGCTCGAGGCGCTGGTCGGCGACGTCCGCGCGCTCGTCGAGCGGGCGGGCCACGAGCGGGCGGCGCTGGTCGGCCACGACTGGGGCGGGGTCGTGGCCCTCGAGACGGCGCTGCGGCGGCCCGACCTCGTCGACGGGCTGGTCGTCTGCAACGCCCCGCACCCGCGGGCGCTCCGCGCGCAGTTCACCCTCCGGCAGGCGCTGCGGTCGTGGTACGTCGCCGTCGCACAGCTCCCGTGGCTGCCCGAGCGGCTGCTGGCGCTGGACGACTTCGCTCCGCTGGCGCGGGCGCTCCGGGCCGCCGGGGTGTTCACCGACGCCGACGTCGAGACCTACCGGGCGAGCTGGCGGCGAGGACGGCCGGCGGCGATGCTGCACTACTACCGGGCCTTCGCCCGGACGGCGCCGCGGCGCCTGCGCGCGCCGGACGACCTCGACGTCGAGACGCTGGTGCTGTGGGGCGACGAAGACCGGGCGCTGGGGCCGTCGGTGCTCGCCGCCCTGCGTGCGGCCGGCGAGGACGTGACCGTCCGCCGGTACCCGGAAGCGGGTCACTGGCCGCACGTCGCCCGCCCGGAGCGGAGCGCCGACGACGTCGCGGCGTTCCTGGCGCCGTGAGCCGCCGGCCGCGAGGCGCCGTTGCCGGAGCCGAGGGGTTTCTGCCGCTCCGGCGCCTCGGCCGTACATGGACCGCCAGGACGTCCGCCGGCAGTGGGAGCGGGTCTCGGAGACGTACGCCGACCGCCGCGACCCGGACGGCAGCGACGCCGACCTGCTCGACGACCTCCGCGAGCGGCTCCCGGCCGACCCGCTGGTGGTCGACGCCGGCTGCGGCGACGGCGCCCGGACGCTTTCGAACCTGCCGGACGGCAGCCTCGGCGTCGACTTCGCCCGCGAGGGGCTGGAGCTGGCCACCGAGCGGGCGCCCGGCGCTCGCCTCGCACAGGCCGACATGCTGCGGCTGCCGGTCCGGGCCTCGGTCGCCGACGCGGTCACCGCCTACCACGCGGTCTTCCACGTCGACCGGGAGCGCCAGCCCGACGTCTACGAGGAGTTCGCCCGCGTGCTGAAGCCCGGCGGCCTGCTGTTGATGACGCTGCCCGGCGGCCGCTACGAGACGGTCCGGCAGGGGTGGATGGGCGGGTCGATGTTCTTCTCGGCGCCCGGCCGCGAGCGGACGCTCGAACAGCTGCGAGCGGCCGGCTTCGACTCGCTGGAGACGACGACCGCGACCGACCCGCTCGGCAGCAGCACCGAGTTCGTCTTCGCCGAACGTTAGCGCCCGACGACGACGGCCTCCCGCAGCTCCAGGGCCGACTCGAACTCCTCGCGCCGACCGAGGTCGCCGCCGAGCCGCTCGAGCTGCTCCTCGTGGGCGCGGCGCAGCGCCGTCCACTCCCGCCGGTCGAGGCCGAACTCCTCGCCGAACTCCGCCCAGTGGCCCTCCTCGACGAGGAAGACGACCCGGTCGTCCGTCTCGTGGACGCGCTCGTAGCGCCGGGCGTACTCCGGGAGGCGGTCGGCGAGCTGCTCCTGGGCCAGGTCGACGAGCTCCGGCAGCCGCTCGCCGGAGACCGACGCCTTCGCGGCCGCCAGCACGAGTGCGTCGCCGTCGAGGGGGTCGCCCGCCATCAGCCCCCGGCGCGCATCGCCTTCCGCGTGAAGTCCTCGATCAGCTCCTCGACGACGTCGGCGTCGCCCTCGAAGTCGACGGTCACCTCCGTCAGCTCGATGGAGCCGGCGGCCTCGACGGTCTCGGCCTCGAGTTCGGCCGCCCAGCCGGCGGCCTCGACGCAATCGCCGTCGGGGTCGACCCGCTCGCCGCCGAGGTTCTCGAGGTAGTCTGCGGCCAGTCGCTTGGAGATGCCGCGGTACTCCTTCGTCCGTCTCATCCGCCCGCCACCGGCGGGAAGACGCTCAGCCGGTCGCCGTCCGCCAGCGTCGTCTCGGTGCCCGACAGGTGGACGACCTCCCGGCCGTTCCGCAGGACGCTCAGTTGCGGTTGGATGTCGCCGCCGTCGTCGAGCAGCTCGCCCTCCAGGCCCGGGTGGTCGGCCTCCAGCCCCGCGAGGACGTCCCCGACGGTCGCGTCGGTATCGACCTCGCGGACGACCTCCTTCCGGCCGACGGCCGCCCGGAACGTCGCGAAGAAGCGCAGTTCGAGTTCCTTCATAGGTCCGACAGCCGGATGCCGTCGTCGACGACCCGGCGGTTCCGCTCGCGGTCCAGCTGGGCGGCGAGCCACTCGTGGTCGTACAGCTGGGCGACGAGGTCGGCGTAGAGGTTGCGCCAGGCGATGGCGTAGATGGGCGACTGCCCCCACGCCCGGAGCTCGGGGACGAACTCGTCGAAGCGCTCGCCGCGGGACTCGAGGTGTTCGATGACGTCGAGGATGCCCTTGGCGGCCTCGGCGTCGTCGTCGGCCGTCCGGATGTGGTGGTTGACGCGCTCCTCGAACCCCTCGACCGCGCGCTGCATGTCCTGGGCGGCCGCCGACCCCTCCTCGGGCAGCGAGTCGAGAAGCGGCTCCGGCACGCCGAGCGATATCTCGTCCATGTGCGACGGTAGCACCGAGCGGATAAAAAGCTGGCCGGGCCCTGCGCCGTCCAGCCACGCGGCGCGGGCGACGCCTCCCGGCGCGTCGAGACCGCGTCGGCCGCCGACGGGGTCCGGGTCTACCGCTCCTCGCAGTGTCTGACGTCGACGGCGACGCCGCGGGTGGACTCGACCATCGCCGCGCCGTGGCAGGCGGCCCGGCCGACCGCGAGGGCGTCGGGGCCCTCGACGAGGACCTCGTCGCCCGGCCGGATGGCGTCGTCGGCGTCGACGACGCCCGGCGCCAGCACGCTGCCGCTGGGGACGAAGTCGCCGATCGCGACCCGCTTTGTCGGCGCGTCGCTGGCCCGCCAGGCCCGGGCGCCGGCGAGCGTCAGCGACAGCGTCCCGTACTCCGGGACCATCGCCGCCAGCTGCGTGTCGCCGTCCAGCACGCGGAGCTTCGGATACCGCCCCTCCGTGGTCGCGCCGGGGCCGAACACCTCGTCGCCGGCGCCGTCGCCGAACTGGAAGTCCGCAATCGCGCGGACGGTCGCCGCCTCCCGCTCGCTCTTGTAGTAGCTGTCGTGGCCCTCGAGGGCGGCGTCCAGATTCGCCAGCGACTCGTCGGTCGTCGGGTGGTCGGCGACTGTGTACTCGAAGTCGACGTCCGTCGCCGCCGCGACACGCTCGCAGACCTCGCGGTAGCCGTCCGTCGGGACGTGGGCGACGTGGCGGTCGTAGTCGACCCGCTCGAGGTACCGCCGGAGCACGCTGGCGACGAACTCGATTTCGGTCTCGGTCCACCGGCCGGTGACGACGCTGTCGTAGTGCTGGGCGGGGTAGGTCGTCTCCAGTTCGTTCGGGACGACGCCGATGGGCGAGGTCATCGAGACGACGTGGCCCCGGTAGCCGACCGCGCGGGCGAACTGCTCGTGGCTCTGGGAGTCGCTGTACGGCTTCCGGGCCGAACACGGCAGCAGGACGAGCGGCGCCTCCAGCCGCCGGCGGTAGCGCGACGTCACGCGGTCGGCGAACCGCTGGATCTCCGCCCGCCGGAGGGCGTCGTCGGTCGACGCCAGCAGCTCCGCCCGGCGGAAGACCGGCGTCCGCGTCTCGACGTAGCCGTACCGCTGGTCGAGCCGCCGCAGCGTCGCCGTCAGCCACGCCTCGTGGCGGGCCTGGCCCTCGACGTAGTCGCGGAGCCGGCCGTCGGCGACCCGCCCGCGGACCCGGGCCAGCTCCGCCCGCAGGGCGGCGGCGTTGTGGTCGGCGCAGTCCTCCCGCGTGAACGACCCGACCGGCCCGCGGCAGGCCTCGCAGGCGCAGGGCAGCTCCTCGAGGTCCTCGAGGAACGCCTCGCCGTCGGTCGTGAGGTAGAACCCCTCGAGGCCGCGGGCCCGGGCGCGGCTCTCGTCGAGCAGGTCGACGCCGGCGTAGACCAGCGTCGCGGCGGTGGCCGGCGTCGCGACGCCG
>JAHENN010000089.1 GCA_018609665.1 Haloarculaceae archaeon
CGGCGTCGCCCTCGGCGTCTACGAGGCCGGCGTCGACCCCTCCGGGCCGCCGGCGTACCCGCTGGCGGCCTGGCTGGCGCTCGTCGTCCTCAACATGCTCGTCGTCGGCGTCTACGAGGAACTGCTGCTGCGCGGCTACGTCCTGACGAACCTCGCGGAGGGGCTCACGGCCGTCCTCGGTCGCCGGGCGTCGGTCGCCGCCGCCCTGGCCGTCTCCAGCGTCGGCTTCGGGCTGCTCCACGGCGCCAACCCCGGCGCCAGCGCCCGCTCGCTGGCGACGGTGACGCTGGCGGGACTCCTGCTCGGACTCGGCTACGTCTACACCGGCTCGCTGTCGTTTCCGGTCGGCCTCCACGCCACTTGGAACCTCTCGGGCGTGCTGCTGGGGCTGCCGGTGAGCGGCCTCGAGATACCGGTCCGGCTCGTCCGGACCGAGGTGAGCGGCGACCCGACGCTCCACGGCGGCGGCTTCGGCATCGAGGGCGGCCTGCTCGGCCTCGGGGCGACGGCGCTGGGCTGTCTCGTCGTCGTCGGCTACGCACGGCTCACGGGCCGGACGTTCGGGGCGGCGGTCGCGGCCCCGGCGCTCCGCGACTAGCCGCCGAGGTACGACTCCCGGATGTAGTCGTCGCCTTTCAGCTCCTCGGGGGTGCCCTCGCGGACCGCCTCGCCGTTCTCCAGCAGGTAGATGCGGTCGGCGTGCTCCAGGGCGAAGGTGACGTTCTGCTCGGTCAGCAGCACCGTCACCCCGCGGTCGACGATGGGGTCCAGCGCCTCCGCGATGTCCTGCAGGATGACCGGCGCCAGCCCCAGCGTCGGCTCGTCGAGGATCAGCAGGTCCGGGTCGCCCATCAGCGCCCGTCCGATGGCGAGCATCTGCTGTTCGCCGCCGGACATCGAGCGGGCGTTCTGCTCGCGCCGCTCGTCCAGCCGGGGGAACAGCTCGTAGACGAACTCCTTGCGGTCCTCGATGACCGCCTCGTCCTGGAGGTAGCCGCCCAGCTCGAGGTTGTCCTCGACGTCCATGTAGCCGAAGAGGTCCCGCTCCTCGGTGCAGTGGACCATCCCCTCCTCGACGAGTTCGGTCTGGCCGACCCTGGCGACCTCCCGGCCGCGGTAGCGGACGCTGCCGTCGTAGCCGAGGAAGCCCGAGGCGGTGTTGCAGAACGTCGTCTTGCCGGCGCCGTTCGGTCCGATCAGCGAGACGATCTCCCCCTCGGTGATGGTGACATCGAGCCCCCGGAGGGCCGTCACCTTCCCGTACGACACCTGGAGATCCTCGGCCTCCAGGACCGTGTCGGGCTCGCCGCCCGCCGCGTCCGTCTCGCCCGCGCGCTCCGCGTCGATGTCGGCGTCACCGTCGGCGTCGGTGCTCATATCTCCTCACCTCCCAGGTACGCCTCCTGGACCTCGGGGTCGTCGGTGATTTCCTCCGGCGTCCCCTCGGCGATCTTCGAGCCGAACTGGATGACGAACGCCCGGTCGATGAGGTTCAACAGCCCGCGCATGTTGTGGTCGACGACGATGAGCGTCATGCCGTGCTGCCGCAGCGACTCCATCACCTCGGTCAGCTCCTGGACCTCGTCGGCCGAGAGGCCGGCGAACGGCTCGTCGACGAGCATCACGTCCGGCTGGGTGGCGATGGCCCGGCCGAGCTCGAGCTTCAGCATGCCGGCGTGCGGCAGCTCCGAGGGCGTCTGGTCCATCACCTCGCCGAGGCCGACCCGCCGGCAGATCTCCCGGGCCAGCTGCTCGGTCTCCCCGCCCATCCCCGACAGCGTGAACAGCTCGTCCGGCGCCAGCGCCAGCTCGACGTTCTTGACGACCGGCCGGTCCTCCAGCGGCGCGAACTCCTGGAAGGTCCGGGACATCCCCTCCTTCACCATGTCGTGTGCGGGGATGCCGGTGACGTCCTCCCCCTTGAAGTAGACGGTGCCGTCGGTCGGCGGATAGGTGCCGGTGACGCAGTTGAACGTCGTCGACTTGCCGGCGCCGTTCGGGCCGATGAAGCCGAGTATCTCCTGCTCCTGGACGGCGAAGGAGAGGTCGTCGACGGCGACCAGCCCGCCGAACTCCTTGCGGAGGTCGTCGGCCACGAGGATGCCGTCGTCGGGGCCGTAGCTCCGCTCCCGGTCGGCACGGGCGCCCGTCTCGGGTTCGGCGCTCACCGGCCCTCACCCCCGATTATCTCCTCGATCTCTTCGCGGTACCTGTCGACGGTGCGCTTCGCCGCCGAGGTGCGGTCCCGCTCGACGAGGCTGTCGACCTCGCCGCGCCGCCAGGCGAGCAGCCGGCGGCCGAACCGGGTGGCCTCGGGGACGACGCCCCGCGGCAGGAAGGTCAGCGCGACCATTCCGAGCAGGAACGTCGGCAGCGGCTTCAGCTCTGGGACGAAGGCGCCGATGACGCTGTCGGCGAAGGCGAAGAACAGCGCGCCGACGAGGCTGCCGACGATCGTCCCCATGCCGCCGATGACGGCGACGACGATGACGTTGATGCTGAGGTCGATCCGCCCCGGGCCGAAGAGGTTCTCGGTGTTCGGGTAGGCGTTGGGGCCGGCGTGCATCCAGACGGCCGCGGCGAAGCCGCCGACGGCCGCCGAGAGGACGAACGCGAAGATCTTGAACTTCGCGGGGTTCAGCCCCACCGACTGGACGGCGTCCTCGTCCTCGCGGATGGCGGTGAAGACGCTGCCGGCCGCCGAGCGGGTCACGCCGTAGGTGACCGCCAGGACGATCAGCAGCGCGAGGAACGAGATGTAGTACCGTGCGACCGCGTCGACCCACAGCTGGTCGACCGTCACCGCGGCGTTCGTCCCGATGCCGACGAACGACGGCGGCTCGTTCAGCAGGCCGCTGGTTCCGCCCAGCCCGTTGGGGGCCAACACGGGCAGTTCCTCGCCGAAGATGATGAAACTCTGGTACAGCAGCAGCGGCGCGATGAGCGTCACCAGCGAGAGGTACGGGCCCTCGAGCCGCAGCGCCGGCACCCCGATGAGCACGCCGCCGAGGGCGGCGACGAGCGTCCCGCCGACGATGCCGGCGAGGATGACGACCGTGGTGCCGACGGGCCCGAGCGTCACCCCGAGCCCGTCGAGCAGCGGCACCAGGTGCTGGTTGACGGTGACCGAGGTGCCGTAGCCGCCCAGCGCGAAGAAGAAGGCGTGTCCGAAGCTGAGCTGGCCGGTGTAGCCGGAGACGACGTCCCAGCTGATCGCGAACATCATCAGGTACAGCACGTAGGTGAACTGGTTCAGCTCCCGCGGCTGTGCGAGCAGCGGCAGCAGCGCCAGCAGGCCGACGCCGAGGATGCCGAGCCGGTGCCGCAGCGCGAGGTCACGCAGCAGGAGCTTCTCCTTGACCGCCTGCTTCCGGCGCCGGCCGACGTCGCCCTCCAGCGGCGTCTCGGTCGCCATTATTCTCCCGCCCCCCGTCCGAACAGTCCCTCGGGCTTCACGAGCAGGAACACGACCAGCAGTACGAGCGAGGAGACGCCGGCGAGCTGTTCGCCCCCGGGGACGAAGTTGACCGTGAACGTCTCGGCGAACCCGATTATGTAGGCGCCGGCGATGCTGCCCTTGATCGAGCCAAGCCCGCCGAGGATGACGATGGCGAAGGAGAGGATGAGCGGCGCCGGCGGCTGGATGGACATCAGCCAGCTGCCGTTGCCGAACGCCCCGGCCAGCAGGACGCCCGCGTAGCCCGCGAACGCCCCCGCCACCGTCCAGGTGATGAGGTTGATCTTCTCGGCGTCGATGCCGACCAGCGCCGCCCCCTTGTCGCTCTGGCTGACGGCGATGATGGCGCGGCCCGTCCGGGTGTAGTTGACGAAGTAGAACAGCAGCCCGATGAGGAGCCACGAGGTGACGAAGATGTAGACGTCGTTGAGGAAGGCCGTCCCCATGACCTGCGGGACGGGAATCGCCAGCGGGTCGTTGACCCCGAAGACGTCCCTGGCGCCGATGCGGATGGCGTAGATGATGAAGAAGCCGATGACGAACGTGAGGATGAGTATCGTCACCGGCCGGTCGCGGACGTACCTGATGATGCCGAGGTACGTGACGGCGCCGATGAGCGCGCCGGCGGCGGTCCCGGCGAGCAGTCCGGCCCATATCGGAAGCGCGATCAGGAAGGCGTCGCTGGTCGCCAGGAAGCCGGCGAACATCCCGACGGTGATGAACGCGCCGTGTGCGAAGTTGAGGATGCCGCCGACGCCGAAGATGAGCGTGAAGCCGATGGCGATGATGGCGTACAGCGCGCTGAGGAAGATGGCGGTGACGGTGGCCGTGGCGATCTCCCCGAGAACCATCAGCCGTCACCTCCGACCCACTCGGGAACCGAGTAGTCGGCCGTCTTGTTCTCCTCGGGATAGAAGGAGTGCATCGTGCCGTACTCGTCGGTCACCTCGGGGTCGAACTGCCACTGCTGGAACACTGGCACGCCCGTCTCCTCGATGGACGTCCACTGCGGCTCGTGGGCGTACTTCGCGTCCGGCGGCGTGAACTGGAACTCGTCGAGGATGGTGCTCCCGCCGAACGTCCCCTCCTCCATGATCGGGATGAGGGTCTCGGGGCCCGGAATCTCGCCCTCGATTCCCTCGTTCTCGACGGCCCGGGAGATGGACTGCTGGACGATGTTGACCGCGTCGTAGGTGATGGCGCCGCTGTAGATGGGCACGCGGTCGAACTCCTCGTTGTACGCCTCGACGAACGGCTGGGTCAGGTCGGTGTTGCTCGTCTGCGGCGTCATCGCGTTCATCGTGAAGACGTACTGGGTGTTGCCGTCCGTCGACCCCCAGAAGCTGTAGCTCTGGCTCGGCACGTGGATGCCGCCGAACTCGAAGTCGCGCCGCTGGTTGGCCCACTGGTTGACCGCGCTGGTGCCGATCAGCGCCAGCCCGACGAGCGCGACGTCGCAGTCCTCGTCTTCGATTTCGTTGTAGAACGGCGACCAGTCGGCGACGCCGCCGACCCGCTGGACGATGGGGACGTCGACGATCTCGTCGAGGCTCGCGACCAGCCGCTCGTGGTAGGGGGTGAACTCCTGTGGGTTCTCCGTCAGCACCGCGATCCGCTCCCAGCCGAGGTCGTCCTTCTTGTTCTCGACGAACTCTAGCATCGCGTCGGCGAGGTCGAAGAGGTTGATCGGCCCGGCCCGGAAGTGGTACTTGAACCGCTCGTACTCCTCCTCGCCGGTCTTGCTGGTGAACGTGTTGGTCTTCGAGACGACGCGTCCGGGCCGCGGGTCGGCCGAGGCGGTCGTGATGTGGATGGTCTCCAGGGCGGCGATGGAGGGCAGCGTCTGGACGAGCGCCGACCCGAGGAAGATCCCCATCGTGATGTCGCAGTTCTCCTGATTGACCAGCCGCTTGTGCTCGGAGGCGGCCTCGCCGGGTTCGGCCTTCGTGTCCCCGACCACGACCTCGATGTCGGCGCCCTCGATGCCGCCCTCGTTCCGCAGCTGTTGTGCGGCCAGGCGGGCGCCGTCGCGCATCGACCGCCCCAGCGGCAGGTCCAGCGGCGCGAGGATGCCGAGACGGACCGTCTCTCCGGACAGCGGCCCCTCGAGTTCCGACGACGACGAGTCCGACTCCGCCTCCTCGTTGCTGTCGGCCCGGAGGTCGCTTCCGGGGTACGGGTTCTGCGGGGACTGACAGCCGGCCAGCCCCGCGGCGACGGCGCCGCTACTGCCGTACTTCAGCAGCGACCGCCGGTCGACGCGGCCCTCCTCCCGCTGGTCGTTCTCTGATGCGTCTGCCATGTGGCCCACGTACCGAAGTTCTACGTATTGTTGTTTCGGTGGTTTTCTCCGGTCTTTTATGATGAAACCGGGCCGTCGTGCGTCGGTCCCGCGGTCCGTCGCCGGGCCGCTGCGGCCGTCCGGTCTGCGTCTCGGCCGCAGCCGGGCGCCCGTCATCGGCTCAGACCGCCGACACGCGGCGTCTCAGGCTCCCGGAGACAGTTAGTAACGCCTATACGAGGGCCTGACCTTCCGTCGCGTATGCAACGACGATGGGCGGCGGTCTGTGTCGTCTTCTTTCTGCTGATGGCCGCCAGCGCGTACTCGGTGATGGCGCTCGCCGAGCCCCCGGCGCCGGACGTCGAAGGCGACAGCTACGGCGACGGCGACACCTTCCAGGAGAACGGCACCACCTACGCCGTCTCCGTCGCGGACGGCGCCGGCGAGATAACCTACGAGGAGACCGTCGAGAACGAACGGACCGTCGCCAACAACAGCGTCGTCGACTACGCCAACGGCAGCTACAACGTCAGCATCGAGGCCGGCAACGACTCCGGGGCGTTCACCCTCATCGAGGAGGTCGACGTGCCGGCGACCCTGGCCGACGACCCCGACGTCGAGAACGACACGTTCACCCGCGACGACGGCACCGAGGTCGTCGTCTACCGCAACGGGACGACCCGGCCCCTCGAGGAGTACCTCGACCGCGACCGCGTGCGGTTCGCCGAGGGCGAGGTCATCGAGCAGGGCGGCGAGCGGAAGTCGATCGATAACGTCACCGCCGAGCGGGTCGTCCTCCGCTGGGAGACCGTCGAGGAGCGGTCCATCGGACTCGAGGAGGGCGGCCGGTTCACCCTCGACGGCACCGAGTACGTCGCGACGTTCCCCGACGACTCGACGGTCGTGCTCTCGACGGACGTCGAGGGGTACGAGGGCTACGAGGAAAGCGTCGCCTACTACCAGGAGCGGACCAGCGGCCTGCTGTACGTGATCATCTTCAGCGGCGCGTCGGGCTTTCTGCTGACGGCGCTGGCGTTCCTGCCGCGGCGCGGCTGACGCCGTAGCGCCGCGCTTCGAAGGCTTTATCCGCGAACTCGACCTCTCCTGGGGCATGAGCGACAAGCCCGCGTCGATGTACCGGAACATCGACAAGCCGTCGTACACGCGACGGGAGTACATCACGGGGATCCCGGGGTCGAAGGTCGCCCAGTACAAGATGGGCGACATCGACGCCGACCGCGAGGAGTACGACGTCCAGATCAGCCTCGTCGTCGACGAGGAGGTCCAGATCCGCCACGGCTCCCTGGAGTCCGCGCGGCTGTCGGCCAACCGCCGGATGCTGAAGGAACTCGGCGAGGGCGGCGACTACAAGATGATCCTCCGGAAGTTCCCCCACCAGGTCATCCGGGAGAACAAGCAGGCGACCGGCGCCGGCGCCGACCGCGTCTCCGACGGGATGCGGCAGGCCTTCGGCAAGATCGTCGGCACCGCCGCCCGGATCCAGCAGGGTGAGCGGCTCTTCACCGTCTGGTGCAACCCCGAGGACGCCGAGGTCGCCAAGGACGCATTCCGGCGCGCCTACAACAAGATCTCCCCGCCCTGCACGGTCCGCGTCGAGCGCGGCGAGGAACTGCTGATCGCGTAAACGGACGCCGCTTCTTCGCGTCGACCGCCGGCTACAAGCGACGGCGCCGCCAACGCCCGGCATGAAGCTCCCCGAAGCGACGTGGACCGACGTCCGCGACGCCGACGCCGACGCCGCGCTGCTGCCCGTCGGCAGCACCGAACAGCACGGCCCCCACGCGCCGCTGGGGGTCGACTCGATGACCGCCGAGGCCGTCGCGGAGGCCGGCGCCGAGCGGTACGCCGGCGACGTCCTCGTCGGGCCGACGATACCCGTCGGCGTCGCCGAGGAGCACCGCGCCTTCGACGGCACCCTGTGGGTCTCGCCGGACACCTTCCGCGCGTACGTCCGCGAGACGGTGGAGAGTCTCGCGGGCAACGGCCTCGACCGGGTGGTCGTCGTCAACGGCCACGGCGGCAACGTCGACGCCCTCCGGGAGGTCTGCGGGCGGTTCAGCCGCGACGGCCCGGGGTACGCCGTCC
>JAHENN010000090.1 GCA_018609665.1 Haloarculaceae archaeon
CGCCGACGCGATGTCGCGGGCGGTCTCGAACGCCCGGTTCGTCGACGGCCGCGACGGCCAGCGGAAGCGCATCGCCGACCGGTCGACGGTCATCATCACGACCGCCGGGATGCTCTCCGGCGGCCCGGCGATGACCTACGTCCCGGAGATCCACGCCAACCCGGTCAACACGCTCTGCTTCTCCGGCTACCAGGTCGAGGGGACGCCCGGCCGCGAGGTACTGGAGACCGGCGCCGCCGAGATCGGCGACCGCCACCTCCGGGTGAGCGCGACCGTCGAGGCCTACGACTTCTCGGCGCACGCCGACCGCGAGGGTCTGTTCGAGTTCCTCGAGGCCTACCGCGACACGCCGCTGCTCGTCGGCCACGGCGACTCCTGCTCGTGGTTCGCCGACGAACTCGAGGCGGCGGGCCACGACGCCCGGGCGCCGGCGGTGGGCGACGTCGTCGAGGTCTGACCTATCTTCCCGGTCGCGTCGGCATGTAGACGTCCGTGAGCGCGGCGGTTCCCGCGGCCACCGCCACCGCGCCGGCGGTGCTCAGGGCCGGCGCGAGCCCCTCGAGGCCGGAGATACCGAGACGACCGCGGAGGAGCAGCGAGCTCCCGACGAACAGCACGAGGAGCGTCCCGGCGCCGGCGGCGACGCCGACCGCGGCCGTGGTCGCCTTCGCGCCGGTCGAGGGGCGGAGGAACAGCCCGGCGAGCACCCCCGAGACGACGGCGAGCAGCGGCGCCGTCGCGAGGGCGGAGCGGAACGCCAGCATGACTGGTGCCGTCCCCCCCGCCTGCAGCCCGAACTCCGTCACCGTCCGGCTCCTGCCGACCACGCTCGGCAGCGCCCGCAGCGCGAAGGCCGCCCCGACCAGGCCGAAGACGGCGACGTTGTAGACGACGAACCGACCCGTCTCGGTCGTCCGGAGCCAGCGGCCGGCCCGCTCCCACGGGAACGTCGGCTCCCAGGCCTCCTCGCCGCCGTCCGCCTCGCGTTCGGTCATACGTTCGTTCGAGTGCGCATGAGAAATAGAGCTCTTTCGCCACCATCGGCCCGTATGACGGAGCTTAAGCCGCCGTCGCCGCTACCGCCGGTGATGATCGACCGCCCGCTGCCCGCCGGCGCGACGCTGCTGGTCGACCTCGACGGCGTCGTCGCGGACAACCTGCCGCGGCTCTGCACCTACCTCGCCGAGGCGTACGGCCACGAGACGACCCCCGCCGAGATCGACGAGTGGGCCTACGAGGTGCCGGAGGCCGGCGGCCACGTCGGCGACGTCATCGCCGAGCTGATGGCCGACCACGCGGCGTGGTACCTCGGCGGGATGGAGCCGCTGCCGGGCGTCGCCGACGCGCTCGACCGCCTCCGGGAGCGCTACCGCATCGAGATCGCGACCCACCGGATTCCGGAGACCCACGACGTCTCGAGGGCCTGGCTCGCCGAGCACGACGTCCCCTACGACGAGTTCCACGAAAACGTGCCCGACGACAAGGGTGCGCTGGCCGGCGACGCGCTCATCGACGACTACCACGGCAACGTCGGCGACGCGCTGTCAGCGGGCAAGACCGGCGTCCTGATGCGGCAGCCGTACAGCGACCCCGGAGCCGTCGACGGTGCCCACGTCGTCGACTCCTGGGGCGACGTGACGCGGCTTCTTCTCTAAACGTCCGTCCCGCGGCGGCTTTCCATCGCCTCCTCGGAGCACTCGTACTCGTCGTGGGAGGTGAACATCCCGAGCCGCCCCGGCCCGGAGACCTCCACGATGACGCCGAAACAGTCCGGGTAGCCGGCGTCGGCCGGGTCGGCGCTCCGCCACTCCTCGCCCCGCAGCCGGGCCGAGACGACGAACTGCCCGGGATCGTCGGGCCAGGTCCGGTCGGGGGACGCGCCGTTCCTGCCGGACCGCTCCTCGAGGCGGTGGGTCGACTCGTGGACGACCTCGCCGTCCCACTCGACCCGGAACTCGACCGCGTGAGCCTCGTCGTCCAGGTTCGCGACGACGACCGCTCCCAGGACCGACTCGTCGGCCGAGCCGTTCCGCCGGGCGCAACCGGCGAGTCCGACCGGCACCGTCGCGACCGCGAGCGACCGGATGAAGCCGCGCCGTTCCATACTTCGACGACTCGAGGTGGAAAATTAAGACTTGCGGGCGGGCCGTGCTTCGGCGGGACCGACCGACGCTCGCCCCACAGACGGACGTTTCGGGGCCGGCGACGTCCCCGGTGACGTCCAGTCGCCTCCGGGCCTCCGCATCCGGCGCAGGAACCGACGGGGTTACCTCCACCCTTTTGCACCCCGAGATCGAAGCCCGGCGCATGGACGCCTTCGACATCGGCGGCGAACTCACCGTCCGGCGGCTCGGCTTCGGCGCGATGCGGATCACCGGCGAGGACGTCCTCGGCGAGCCGGACGACCCCGCGACCGCCCGCGAGGTGCTGCGGCGGGCCGCCGACCGCGTCGACCTGATCGACACCGCCGACGCCTACGGCCCCGGCGTCTCCGAGCGGCTCATCGGCGAGACGCTGGCGCCGTACGACGACGTCGTCGTCGCGACGAAGGGCGGGCTGCTGCGGAACCGCGACGGCGAGTGGCTCCCCCACGGCGACCCCGACTACCTCCGGAACGCGGTCCTGTGCAGCCGCGACCGGCTCCGGACCGACACCGTCGACCTCTACCAGCTCCACACCCCCGACCCCGACGTCGACCTCGAGGCCAGCGTGACCGCCCTCGCCGAACTGAAGGACGACGGCGTCGTCGACCACGTCGGGCTGTCGAACGTGAGCGTCGACCAGCTGGAGACCGCCCGCGACCACGTCGAGGTGGCGACGGTCCAGAACCGCTACAACGTCGGCTACCGCGAGGAAGCGCCCGTCCTCGAGGCCTGCGAGGAGTACGGCATCGGCTTCATCCCCTGGTACCCCCTGGCGGCCGGCGACCTTCCCGTCGAGGTCGACGAGGCCGCGGCCGACCGCGACGCCACCCCACAGCAGGTCGCGCTGGCGTGGCTGCTGGAGCGCTCGCCCGTGATGCTCCCGATTCCGGGCACCTCCAGCCCCGCGCACCTCGAGGAGAACGTCGCCGCCGCCGACGTCGAGTTGACCCCCGAGGAGTTCGGGAAACTGTCGTAGCGGGTGTGCCGGCTCCGCAGTACCCGACGGGACTCTGCGCCGGACACGGACACGTTCGATGCGCCACGCGTTCTGCCCGGATGCAATCGGCCGAATTTCCCGTAAGGACGAACGTGCGAATTATCGTGCGAGTGGTTCGTGCTGGATCGGTCTGCAACGAACCACACCACCTCGAACGCCCTCGGCCGGCGCCGGTCGCCGCTCCGAGGCGCCTCGCGACGGCCCGCTGTCGTCCGAAACTCGAAGCGGTTCGCGATCACTGGCGACCGCCGGTCGTCCGAACGACGCTCCTCACCCGGCTGCGGTGTCCTCGCGCGGCGGCGCCGCGAGGGCGTCCGAGGGCTCTACGTTGAGTGCAAGACAGACATCCCCGTCCGTTCCGTGCGCTCCCTACATCCGGCATGGAACTCGAAAGCGGTCACTGACCGTCAGTAATCGACAGCACAACAGCCATCCCGACGACGAACTTCCGTCAGGCGTCCGCTTTTTCCTCGTCGAGGCTCCGGAACGCGTCGAGGATGACCTGCTTCGTGACGGCGCCGCGGGTCGTCCAGTGGTGGGCGTAGTCGAGCATGTCGTCGTAGATGTCGGGCTTGCAACCGGCGGCCTTCGGGTGGCCGCCGCCGTTGACCTGGCCGGCGACCTCGTGACAGCGCTCGAAGGCGTCGGTGCCGCGGATGGAGGCCGACCCGGCGGGCTTGACCACGACCGAGGCGTCGGCGCCTTCCTCGCGCATCGCCTCTGCGACCTCGTTCTGCGAGCACCGGCCGTAGGTGACGCCGACGGTCCACTCGCCGATGGTCTCGTACTCGGCGCGGTCGACGGCCTTCTCGACCAGCGCCTCCTTCTCGACGCGCCGGTCGGCGAGGAACGCCTCGACGTCGGCCGGCAGGTCCGCGCCGTGCTCGATGATGGTCTCGAGGTACTCCTCGGGGTCGGCCCAGTAGGCGTAGTCCGCGAGGTCGTCGCTGCGGGGGTCCTCGCGCAGCCAGAGGTCGTGATCCCGCGTGACCGCCGCCAGTTCGGCGTACCGGTCGTCGAAGTCGTGCTCGAGGCTCCGGAGCGTCACGCCGGCCGAGCACTCCTCGTCGGACTCGCCGACGACCAGTTCGGCGTGCTCGCGGACCGTCGCCGCGAGGTCGTCGTCCCACTGGTGGTGGTCGAACCACCGGACGCCGGCGGCGTGGTCGGCGACCGCCGCCAGCGGCTCGACGTCGCGGGCGTCGTCGGGACAGAGGTCGCAGACGTACACTTCGAGGCCGGGGTCGCCGAACTCGACGACGTACTCGAGGGCGTCGTCGATCTCGTGGGGACTGGCCGGCAGCAGTGCCGTCTCTCCAAGGGCAGCCCGGAGCAGCGCGACGCAGGCGAGGCCGTCGGCGTCGGGGTCGGCGACGGCGACCCGGTCGGCGCCGGAAAGCGTCTCCCGGGCCTCGCGTTCTGTTTCGACCTCGTCGACGGAGTCTGGGATGAAGAACCCCTCCCCGGGCAGCAGCGACCGCCGGGCCAGCGGGAGGGTCTCGTCGTCGATGAGCGCGTCGTCCATACCACACGGAGGGCCGCCGCCGGGAAGAATCCTCCCTTACCGCTCCAGGTGCCGGACGGTCAGCACGGGCCGCGAGCAGGCGCGGACGACCCGCTCGGCGGCGCTGCCGAGCAGGAAGGAGTGCTCGCCGTGGCGGCCGCGGGTGC
>JAHENN010000091.1 GCA_018609665.1 Haloarculaceae archaeon
ACGGCGCCAACGCGGCGCTGGCCCGCCGGAGCCGGCGGCTGCTCGCCCTGGAGGGCACCGACCCGCCGCCCGCCGCGACGGTCGTCTCCGAGTCCGAGCTGCCGGCGTCACTGCCGGCGGAGCCGTCGAGCCGGTCGACGACGGCACCCCGATAGGTGCCCGCCGTCGCGCTGCCGAGGAGTCAGTTCTGTCTCGTCGACCGCGCCTCGCGGATTTCGGCGCCGTCCCGCAGCTTGTCCTCGCAGTTGGGACAGACGCGCACGGTCGACATCCCCTGTGGTGCGAACACGCGAACGTAGTTTTCCGTCACGAACGCATCACAGTTGCGGCATCGTGGCATATGGTGTTTCCGCGGAACCACCCTATAAATACCTTGCCGTTTCCGGCCGAAAAATACGTCCCGCGGTCGTCAACCCGTCGGAGGCGAGAGGTCACCGCCCGCGGCGGCCGCCGCGGGCGGCGACGCCGGACCCGCGGGAACCGCCGTGGGTAACGCGCCGTGTCGTCCCCAAACGATTACCACCCTGGGTGCGAAACGACGGCAGAGCACCGTTCATGCGATACTTCGACCTCGTCCTGACGCCGGAACACGAGGGCATCCACCCGATCGACGCGGAGCTCGCGTCGATGACCGAGGTGGACCGGGACGCGCTGCTCCACATCGACGCCTTCGGCGACGGGACGGGGGTGCTGCTGTACCGCCTCGAGGGCGACAGGGAAACGGTCGTGGAGGCCGTCGCCGACCACGACTACCTCGTCAGTTACGACATCCTGAACGTCGACGCCGAGAACACCTTCCACCTCTACCTGCACGTCCGGCCCGGCGAGCCGGCCGGGACGCTGATGGCGCTCTGCTACGAGTACGCGCTCATCATCGACACGCCGATCAAGTTCACCGGCCGCGGCGGGGTTCTCGTGACGGTCGTCGGCACCCACGACATGCTCCGGAAGGCGCTGAAGTCGATCCCCGACACCATCGGCGTCTCCATCCAGCAGGTCGGCGAGTACTCCCCCGGCACCCGCGACATGCTGTCGATGCTGACCGAGCGCCAGCAGGAGGTGTTCGAGACCGCCGTCAACATGGGGTACTACGACATCCCCCGCGAGGTCAACCAGGGCGACCTCGCCGAGACGCTCGGCTGTGCGCCGTCGACCGTCGACGAGCACCTCCGCAAGGCCGAGTCGAAGATGCTGTCGGCGCTGCTCCGGACCACCGACGTCGACGAGGCGTGACGGCCGCTCACCCGTAGGACCGCTCGACGACCACTCGGCCGTCGGCAGTCCTCACGGTGACCGTGTCGCCGTCGTTGTTCCAGACGGCGCCGTTCCGGCGCCAGTACAGGTCGGCGTCCGTGTCGGTCCCGTCGCCGGTGCGGAGCCGTACCCGCTGGCCCGCCGGCAGGGTGAACCCGTCGGGGAAGACGTACGTGTGACCGGCCTCGTCGCCGACCTGCCACCCCGAGAGGTCCAGCGGCCCGTCGCCGGCGTTCTCGAAGACGACGTACTCGTCGTCGAGGTTCTCGTTGTCGTCGCCCGCGGCGTCGGCGTGGATCTCGACGACGGCGAGGTCCGCGTCGGCCTCGGTGTCGGGGATGCCGTCGAACCCCCACACGCCGACGCCCGCCGCCTGCGCCTCCGTCTCGGCGGCCTCGAACGCCGGGCGCCGCGAGAACTGCGCGTCGTACAGCCGGGCGTGGCCCGTCTCGAGCAGCCGGCGGTTGAAGTTCGCCCCGTCGTGGCGGACGTAGACGAGCAGCCGGCCGTAGTCGCCCCGGACGTCGGACGCCGGGTCGGTGACGACGCGAACCGTCTCGCCGTCGAGTTCCTGGCGGGCGAACTCGCTCGCTCTCGTCCCCCACTCCCGGAGCCACGCCCGGCCGGCCTCGGTGTCGGGGACGCCCTCGAACTCCGCCGGCGTCACCCGACCGCCCACCTCCGGGCTGTCGACGCCGAGCAGCCGGACCCGCTCGGTCGAGCCGTCCGGGTACCGGACGTCCATCGTGTCCCCGTCGACGACGTCGGCGACGGTGACGGGTCGACCCTCCTCGAGCGACGCCGGCGTCGGCTCGCCGGCGCCCGACGGGAGCGGGCCGCCCGCACAGCCCGCCAGCGCGAGCACCAGGAGAAGCGCCGCCGGCGTCGTCCGCATATCCCGCCCGAGGGACGGCAGCCACAAGCCTCCGGCGGTCCCGGTCGACCGGTCGCGAGCGGGTCGCGGGGAGTGACGGGACACGTCCGCTCCCGTACGGAGCCGGCTGCCGGCAGCCTGCCCTCGACGTTTTATCACTCCCGCGGTGCTGCCGGTCGGACATGTACCGGCAGGCAAGGCGCTCGGTGTACGAGCTGTTCGCCGCGGGACGCGGCGGCCGGGTCGGGTACTGGACGGACTGGTTCATCACGGCACTCATCGCGCTGAACGTCCTCGCCGTCGTGCTCGGGACGGTCGACCGGATAGCCCGGCTCGGGGGCGCGTTCCTCTTCTGGTTCGAGGTCGTCTCCGTGGCGATATTCACCGTCGAGTACGTCGGCCGCGTCTGGGCCGCCGCCGAGGACGAGACGTACGACCACCCCATCGTCGGGCGCGTCCGGTTCGCGAGCCGGCCGCTCATCGTGGTCGACCTGCTGGCCATCCTGCCGTTCTACCTCGTCGCCGTCGGCGTCGGGGTCGACCTCCGGTTCCTGCGGGCGCTGCGTCTCGTGCGGTTCCTCCGGATCCTCAAGCTGGCGCGCTACTCCGACGCGCTCCGGCGCTTCACGCTCGTGTTCCGGCGGAAGAAGGAACAGCTGCTGCTGGCCGCCTTCCTGAACGTGCTGCTGCTCGTGCTCGCCTCGAGTGCGATGTACTACGCCGAACACCCCAGCCAGCCGGAGGCCTTCCCGTCGATCCCGGCCACCTTCTACTGGGGGATCATCACGCTGACGACGGTCGGATACGGCGACGTCACCCCGGTGACGACCGCCGGACGGCTGCTCGCCAGCGTCATCTCCGCGCTGGGAATCGGCCTGTTCGCGCTCCCCGCCTCGATCCTCGCGAGCGGGTTCATGCAGCAGACCGACGGCGAGGAGCGGTCCCCGGCGTACTGCCCGCACTGTGGCGAACGGCTCGACCGGGACTGACCGGACGGCTGCGGGAGGTGCGGTCCGTCGTCGGGCGGCAACCTCCGCCCGCGTGCCTGGGCGCGTTCCGGGAGCAGGAGGCGACGCGTGTGGCGGCCGAACCCAGCGGCGTCAGTCACGGAGGAGAACTGCGTGAGAAACCGTCCGAGGTTCGAACGTTCGGCTCAGAGCCGGTGAAGGGATTTGAACCCTCGGCCTAATCCTTACGAAGGATTCGCTCTGCCAGTCTGAGCTACACCGGCACTACGTTCCGACGTGGGAGGATAATCGCAATAAGGGTTGCGAATCGCGCTATCCCCTGATGATCCGGGAGCCGTACACCAGCAGGGCGGCTCCGAGCAGGACGGCCGCCAGCACGAGGAACCGCGCCGGCCCGCCGCCAGCGATCTCCTGGAGGCTGCTGACGATCGAGTCGTCGTCCGTGTCGGTCAGCGGCCCGTCGTCGGACGTGCCGTCGCTGCTCGTCGCGGTGTTGTCGCCGCTCTCGCCTCCGTCGTCGCTCCCGGTCGGCGTCCCGCTGTCGGTCGGCGTCGGGGCCGTGTCACTGCCGTCGGTCGGCGTGGCACTGCCGCCGCCGGATCCCCCGTCGGACCCGTCGTCAGTCGGCGTGGCACCGCTGCCGCCACCGCCACCACCGCCACCGCCGCCAATTCCGCCGCTACCACCACCGGAGTCGTCGCCGTCGTTACCGTCGCTACTGTCACTGCCATCACTACCGTCGCTACCGTCGCCGCCGTCGTCGGTCGGCGTCGGCGTCGGAGTGGGCGTCGAGTCACCGCCGTCGTCGGTCGGAGTCGGCGTCGGAGTCGGCGTCGGCGTCGGGGTCGGAGTCGGCGTCGGAGTCGGCGTCGGCGTCGGCGCCGGAGTCGCCGTCGGAGCCGGCGTGGGCGTCTGAGGGGCAGTCGGCG
>JAHENN010000092.1 GCA_018609665.1 Haloarculaceae archaeon
CGACGCTGCTGGCGGTCGGCCTCGGGACGCTCTACGCCTACGCCGCCTGGCGGGCGTCGGGAGCGGTCCGGACGGTCCTGCTCGCCGGCGTCGTGATGTCGATGTTCACGACGCTGGTGGTGAAGCTGTTCGCCGCGCTCGTCGTCTTCTCGCCGAACGGCGTCGTCAACGAGGCGCTGCTGGCGTCGGGGCTGGTCGGGACGCCGCTGCGGCTCATCAACAACGAGGTCGGGCTGCTGATCGGCCAGCTGTACGTCGTGCTGCCGTACACGGTGCTGTCGGTGTACTCGGTGCTGACGAGCCTCGACGGGCACCTCGTCGAGGCCGCCGCCGACCTCGGGGCGACGCCGACCCGGGCGGCACGGGAGGTGGTCCTGCCGCACGCCGTTCCGGGGATGGCCGTCGGCGGCGTCATCGCCTTCGCCTGGAGCGCCGGCGCCTTCGCCGCGCCGGCGCTGCTCGGCTCGGCCTCGGAACTGACCGTCGCCCTGGAGGTCCAGAACCGCCTCGCGAACTTCGAGTACCCGGTCGCGGCCGCGCTCGCCGTCGTCCTGACGAGCGTCGTCCTCGCCGTGCTCGCCGCCGGGCTGTACGGGCTGCGCCGCCGCGGCGGAGGGAACGATGTCTGAGTCGCCGCGGCCCGACGGTGGGACCCCGGCATCCGGCCGCCTGCCGGTCGGGCGGGCCGCCGTCGGACGGTGGCTGTTCCGCGCCGGCGTCGGCGCCGTCTTCGCCTTCCTGCTGGCACCCATCGCCGTGGTCGTGGCGACGTCGTTCGCCGAGGGAGGGTCGCTGACGTTCCCGCCGGAGGGGCTGTCGCTGCGGTGGTACGAGGCGTTCCTCGACAGCCCCCGGTGGCGGCGGGCGACGCTGAACAGCCTCGTCGCGGCCGGCGGGACGACGCTTCTGGCGACGGTCGCCGGGACGACGGCGGCCCTCGGCGTGAGCGACCTCGGCGGCGGCCGCGAGGCGGCCGTCCTCGGGCTGGCGGTGCTGCCGCTGCTGGTGCCCGGCGTCGTCCTCGGCGGTTCGCTGCTCGTCTTCCTCGGGGAGTTCGACCTCCAGCAGACCTACCTGGCGGTCGTCGCGGCGCACTCGCTGTGGGCGACGCCGCTGGCCTTCTCCGTCGTCCGGGCGGCGCTGTCGCGGTTCGACCCCCGGCTCCGGGAGGCGGCGCTTGACCTCGGCGCCAGTCCATTCCGGGCCTTCTTCGAGGTCGTCGCGCCGAACATCCGGTCGGGGCTGTTCGCGGCGGCGCTGATCGCCTTCGTCGTCAGCCTCCAGGAGTTCATCATGACGCTGTTCGTCTCCGGGCCGGACACCCGGACGGTGCCGGTGCTGGCGTGGAACTCCCTGCGCGACAGCCTCGACCCCGTCGTGAGCGTCGTCTCGACGCTGCTGGTGGCCGCCGTCGTCGTCGTGGTGGCCGTCGGCGCCGCCGTCGCCGGCCTCGAGCGGCTCGCGACCGACACCTGAACGACGGCGCCGCCCGACATCCGGGTCGCCGGCCTGTATCGGTCCCCCGCAGGGTCGGTCGGATGCTCGCCCGCCGCCCCCGGCCGCGTCAGGTTTTAGCTCTCGGGGACGGACACGGCGGTATGTCGGACCAACGGCAGGACCGGCTCTCCGCGGACGACGCCTTCGCGGCGCTCGGCAACGAGACGCGCGTCCGCATCCTGCGCGAACTCGGCGACGTCGACGAGCCGCTGGCCTTTTCGGCGCTGTACGACCGCCTGGAACTGACCGACTCCTCGCAGTTCAACTACCACCTCGAGAAGCTGCTCGGCCACTTCGTCCACAAGGTCGACGGCGAGTACGCCCTCGCGCGGCCGGGCGAGCGGGTCGTCGAGGCGATCCGGTCGGGGGCGGTCACCGGCGACCCCGAACTGGAGCGGACGCCGGTCGAGGGGCGGTGCAGCGACTGCGGCGAGGAGCTGTCGATACAGTGGCGCAACGGGAGCGTCGAGGTGTTCTGCGGGACCTGCGAGAGCCGGTGGGACCGGTCGTGGGGCCGGGTCGGCAGCCCCGACGCCGCCGAGTCGGGCTATCTGGGTCGGTTCCCCTTCCCGCCGGCGGGCCTGCAGAACCGCTCGCCCGAGGCGGTGCTGCGGGCGGCACACGTCTGGTCGACGCTGGAGCTGGTCGCCGTCTCCGCCGGGCTCTGCCCCCGGTGTTCGGCGACCGTCGACCGGGAGCCGCGGGTCTGTCCCGACCACGACGACGCCGACGGCCCCTGTTCGACCTGCCACAGCAGCTTCGAGGTCCGGATGGTCGCGGTCTGCACGAACTGCATCGCCTCGTTCGGCACCGGCGCGGTCTCGGGGCTGCTGACCGCGCCGGCGCTGTACGCGTTCCTCTTCGAGCAGGGGCTCAACCCGCTGGCGCCCGAGGCGGTCGACGCCGTCGACGGCGTGCTCAACGACTACGAGGAGGAGGTCCACTCGACGGCGCCGCTGCGGGCGGAGTTCACCCTCTCGGCCGGCGGCGAGGAGCTCACGCTGCTGGTCGACGACGACCTCGAGGTCGTCGAACACGCCCGGTGAGGGGGCGTCGCCCTAGCGTGCGTGGTCGCGGCGGTACGGTGTCGCAGAACTGCCTCGGCGCTCACAGCTCGCAATCTATCCACAGTGACCGTGTTTACAGCGTCTATCGAACCCGCTCGTTCCGTTACTGCTCGTCCAGCATCCGGATGCCGCGCTCCACGACTGCCTCGGTCACGAAGAGACTCGTCTCCCGCTGGAGTGCTCGCATGAGTGACGCTGCTTCCTTTCTGCCGAGCAATCCGCGGCTGTACCCGAGTGCGATGACGCCGATGGAGCCGTGTACTTCGACGCCCACGTCGGAAGCAGCCTCCCGAGCAGCGAGGTCGTCCGTCAGAAGAACCAGTTCGCGCTCTCTTGCGACCGCCAACGCGGCGCGTTCTCCTGCATCCAGTTTCCCGGATTCGACGCTCTTCTTCGTCCGCCTCGACGAGTTCGTACGAGAGGTCGGAGATTCCGTCGGGAACGCCACCCGTCTCGACTTCCTCGTAGACTGTCTCCGGAATCAGGAGCGTATCGAACGCCGACAGGAGTTCGAGCGAATCGACTTCGGCGAAGTGAATCAGCGGTCCCGCGTCCGAGACAGCCGCAAGCGTCACGCGTTCAGGCCCCAGTCGACGTCTTCCTCGACGACCTCACGCTCTCGCTCCGCACGCTCGACTTTCGTCCGACCGACGTGCTCGATGGCCTCCTCGCGGTCGAGTTCGCCGTCGAGGTATTGTGCGAGTACAAGGTCCTCCCACAGGTCTTCGAGCCCCCGTTCGAGCGCCCGCTCGAACACCTCGGACTCCGGAATGCCGCGGGCCTCGGCGATTTCTCGAACCCGGTCGGAGATTTCGGCGGCCATGGCCTACGATTGCTCGGCAACGTGTTTAAACCCGCGTCCGCTCCCGACGACGAGTTGACCCGGGGCCTATTCTACTCCGGCCACGACCGGATATCCTCGGAGACGCCGTCCATCGTCGAAAATAGCGGCCTCTGCACTCATAGGGCTCGTCACCGCCGGGTGCCTACGCCGGCTCGGCCCGGTGGTTCGTCATCGGCCGTTCGCCCGTAGGCGTTCCCGTGGCAAATCGCTTCGCCCCGCCCGGCGGAGGGGCGGTCGCGGCGCCGCGCGGCTCACAGCTCGACCCGGCGCAGTTCGCGCTCCAGCCCCGCGACGTGGTCGTTGTACGCGTCGACGAAGCCGCCGAACCGGGGAGCGTACTCGCGGAGGTCGGTCGCCGACGGCGGGCCGTACTGCGAGACGAGGTAGATGCCGCCGGAGCCGCCGACGCGGAGGTACGAGACGTCGTCGCCGTCCCACTTCAGTTCCCAGCGCGTGCCGTCGACCCGCTCGGCGTAGCTGCCGTACTCGGACTGCTCGCAGCGGCGGAGTTCCCGCGACATCGTCTCACAGCAGCGCTCGATCGTCTCGAGAATCCGGTCGCGTTCGGCGACGATGCCGTCGGTCGGTTCGACGGGCGCGGCCGACGCCTCGACGTCGTCGAGGATTCCCGTCAGCGAGTCGACGTACTCGTTGTACGCCTCGAGAAACGCCCCGTAGTCGTCCAGCGCCTCCGCGAGCGGTTCCGGGTCGGCGGCTGCCCGCGCGGAAACCACGTACGTCTCGCCGCCGCCACGCGGCTCGTATCGGAGGTACTCGACGTCGCCGGCCTCGTAGCTGAGCGTCCACTCGCCGCGGTCGGTGGTGAACGAGCGGCTACCGTAGTCGCCGCCCTGCAGCCTGGCGAGACCGTACGCCACCCGGCCGGCGTGGTCGCGGACCGCCGCGAGCACCTCGCTGCGACGCTCGGCGACCGCGCTCACGTCGGCCAGCTCCACGTCCAGGTCCGCCAACGAACCCATACCGTATCGACGCCGCCGACAGGCATAACGACCGCGGTGGGCCACGGTCCGGGGCGAGTTCAGCCGGTCCGATCACCGAGCGTCTCACCGGCGACCGTCGGTGGGCCGGTCACCGCTCTCGACACGCACGTCTCGGTCCTCGATAGCCGCATCCGCGCGGCCCCGTATCCAACGGCGCCCGGGCGGGGAGTCGCGGGCCGCTCGTCCCGACCCCGCCCGCGGGCAGATGTGTCGCTATTCCCCGTCGTCGTCCCCGGGAACGAGCCCGAGCTCCTCGCCGACGCCGAGGACGTCCAGCTGCCGGAGGAACTCGTCGTCGGTGGGGTCCAGCGGCAGGTCGGCGTCCTCGAGGTCGAGCAGGAGCTGGTCGTCGCCGGCGTCGACCAGCAGGTCGCCGTCGGTGAACTCGCCGACGATGTCGTCGCTGGACTCGACGGCGTCCTGGAGCAGTTCGCCCAGCGACCGGCCGGTCTCCTGGGCCTCCTGCAGCAGGTCGACGACGACGTCCGGCGCCGAGGAGGGCTCCTCGACGGCCTGCTGGAGCAGCTCGCCGAGCGTCTGGCCGGTGTCCTGGAGTTCCGACTGCAGCTCCTCGAAGAGTTCTTCGGCATCCGTCATGGTGGACGGGTGGTCGTCCGCCACCCGCATAGCTGTGGTGGTTGTCGTCGAGACGGGCGCGCGCCGCCCGCGGCCGCCGGCCGCGCCGTCGCGTACCCGCCGGCTACGGCGCTCTCCGGCGAGTATTCCGGCGTCGCGCGCCGAGATAATCTTAAGTGCTCCGACGACCGAGGTACGGATATGTCGGTACGAACCACACACCGGTGTCTGGAGTGCGGCTTCGAGGCAGCGACGGGCGCCGACGAGTGGGCCACCGTCGAGCACCCGCCGCTGGGCGAGCTCACGCAGTGCCCGGAGTGCGGCAGCACGAACACCCGGTCGCTGTAGCCGGGTCGGGCCACGGCTTTTGTCCGACGACGACGTGGTGCGACCATGGTCGACGACGACACCACCGAACGCATCGTCGCGGTGCTCGACGAGGCCGACGAGCCGCTGACGGCGGGCGACGTCCAGCGCCGCATCGCCACGGAGAGCCGCGACGTGACGACGGGCGTGATACGGGACGCCTGCGGCGAACTGGTTGAGGCCGGCCGCGCGGAGGAGACCGACGACCTGCCGCCGGCGTACCGGCTCGTCGAGTAGGGGCGGCGTCGACGCCGGTGGCGCGGCCGCGGACGGAGCCGACCGCCTTCGCCGTCAGTCGCCGTCGACGCGGTCGAGAGCGGCGGCGACGACCAGCGGCAGCGTGATGGTCGCGTCGGCGTAGACGGAGACGCTGCGGGCGTCGCGCTCGAGCTTGCCCCACGAGCGGGCCTCGTCCAGCGTCGCCCCCGAGAGCCCGCCGGTCTGCGGCGGGTCCATCGTCAGCTGGACCGCGTAGTCGTAGGCGCCCGGCGTCACCAGCATCGTCTGCAGGACGTAGTTCTTCGGGACGCCGCCGCCGACGACGACCGCGGCCGTCTCGTCGGCCTCGTAGGCGAGGTCGTTCAGCGGCGACATGTCGGCCAGCGCGTCCAGCGAGAAGCCCGACACCTGCGAGCGGAGCCACGCCTGCAGCCCCAGCACCGAATCCTGGACGGCCGGGACGTGGATCGGGACGTCGTGCTCGTACGCGGCGGCGGCGATGCCGGCGTCCTCGTCGATCCCCTCGCGGTCGTTGACGGCGGCGTTGGCGCGGCCGAGTTCGCGGGTGAACTCGGCGATGGAGACGACCTCCTCGCCGATTGCGTCGAACACCTCCGCCCGGAGGTGCTCCTCGAACAGCGCGAAGTGCTCCTGGGGGAGGTAGACGTTGTAGATGCGGTCGACGGCCTCCTCGCGCAGCCGCTCGTCGAACTCCCGGTCGTCGAGGTCGGGGTGCTCTTCGCGACCGTGGTGGTGTTTGCCGCCGACGGCCTCGATGGTGTCGTGGGTCAGCGTCGCCCCCGTCGTCACCAGCGCGTCGACGTGGCCGGCCCGGATGAGGTCGGCGACGACGGCCCGCATCCCGGCCGGCACCATCGCGCCCGCCAGCCCGAGGAACGTCGTCGCCTCGCCGTCGAATATCTCGCCGGTCACGTCGACGGCCTCGTGGACGTCGGCGGCGCCGATGCCGGCCTTGCCGTACTCCGCGGCCAGGTCGGCGACGCTCATCCCCGCCGAGACGCTGGCGTGCTCGACGGGGTCGTGTCCGAACTCCTCGCGGTCCGGCGTCTCCGCCTCGTCGTCGCTCATTGTCGGCGCGTGGGGCGGCGCGCGCTTGAAGGACGCGGTTCTGGCGCCGCCGTCACGCCGGCGACAGCCGCAGCCGGACGCCGTCGTCGCCGAGCACCTCCACGCTTCCCCCGGAGTACCAGACGTGCCAGTAGACGTTCCAGACGCCGAGCCCCTGTGCGTGCCGCACCTGGTTGATCTCGATGTCGCCGGTGAGCACCTCCCGCTCGGCGGCCGGGAGGGTGCAGTCCTCGGAGGTGACCGTCAGGGTGGCGTCGTCGGCCCCGACCTCGGCGCGGAGCGTCGGCCGGTCGGCGTCCGCGTACGACAGCAGCAGCTCCAGCAGGTCGGTCAGTGCCTCGTGCAGCGACGCCACCCCCGACACCGGGACCGACCCCGACGCCGGTCGCTGGACGTCGACCTCCGCTGCCGGGTGGCGCCGCCGGACGGCCTCGACCGCGCGGTCGAGGTGGACGACGAGGTCGACGGACCGCGGCTCCGGCTCGTTGCCGATGAGTTCGTGGACGTCCCGGGCGGTCTCGGCGGTCTCGTTGAGCTCGTCGGCCGCCTCGACGATGGTCTCGCCGGTCGACCGGAGCCGGTCGTCGTCGCGGTCGGCGACCAGCGTCGCGTGCCCGCGGATGGTGTTCAGCTTGTTGCGGATGTTGTGCCGGAGGAAGCGGTTCGTCACCCGGAGCTGCTGGTCCCGCTGTGCGAGCCGGGTGATGTCCCGCCCCTCCGGGATGAGCAGGTCGACCTCGCCGCGGTCGTCGGTCACCGGCCGGACGGAGAAGTCGATGACGGCGTCGCGGTCGGCGCCCCGGACGGTGATTCGCTCTCGGAAGAACTCCCCGCCGCGTGCGGCCTCGACGGCCGCCCGGGCGACCTCGCGGGTCGTCTCCTCCGGCTCGAACCAGTAGGCGTCCCACAGCTTCTGGCCGACCAGCTCCTCCGCCGGGCGACCGGCGAACGCGGCGGCCGTCTCGTTGACCTCCAGCAGCGTCCCGTCGGGCGACATCAGCCCCGTGAACTGGTAGGTGTTGTCGAAGACGGCCTCGAAGCGCCGCTGGCGGGCCCGCCGGTCGGAGATGTTCCGCCCGATGCCGGTCACCCCGCGGAGCTCGCCGTCGGCGTCCCGCAGCGGCCCGCCGGTGAACTCGAAGGGGACCCGCTCGCCGGACTTCGTCTCGAAGGCCGACTCCACCGTCACCGACCGGCCCTCCTCGAGGATGGCCTGGAAGCTGTCGGCAATCTTCTCGATTTCGTCGTCCGGCACGAAGTCGGTGACGTACATCTCCTCGATCTCGTCGGCGTCGTACCCCGTCTCGGCCTCCAGCTGGTCGTTCCAACGGAGGAGGTACCCCGCCGTGTCGAAGGTGTACAGCACGTCCGGCAGCGCGTCGAAGATGCTCTCGACGGTCCGTCGTTCCTCCTCGAGGCGGCGCTGGCGGGCCCGCTGTTCGGTGATGTCCCGCGTGGCGCCGGCGAACCGCTCGATCGAGCCGTCCGGGCCGGTGATCGGCTCGGCCTGCACGAGGACGTGCCGCTGGAACCCCTCCTCGGGGTTGACCCGGAGCTCGATCGACTGCGACTCGCCGTCGGCGAGCCGCTCCATCGCCGCCTCGGTGCGCTCCCGGTCGTCCGGGTGGACCGCCTCGAGAAACGCCCGCGGCTCCGCACGCAGCCGCCGTTCGGGCTGGCCGAACAGCTCGGCGTACGCGGAGTTGACGAACAGCAGCTCCTCCCAGTCGGCGGAGATGAGCCAGAGGACGTCCTCGGTCGCTTCCGTCAGCTCCCGGACCTGCGCCTCGGTGCTCGTCGGTTCCGACGCCGCGGCGACCCGCTCGGCGACGGCCCCGAACCCGCCGTCGCGGTCGATCGGGACGTAGTCGGTGACGCCGGCCGCGACGGCCCGGCTGGCCAGCCGCTCGCTGCCGTCCGGCGCGAGCAGGACGAACGGAATCTCGCCGTCGAGGTCCCTCACGCGCCGCAGGAACGTGAGTCCGTCGCCGTCCGGCAGCGCCTGCGTCGAGACCACGCAGTCGACGTGCGTCGACACGAGCCGGTCGACTCCTGCCCCCATCCCCCCCGCCGCGTCGACGGCCAGCCCGTCCGCGCGGAGGGCCGCCGGCTCCGGGGCGGCCGCGTCGTCGGGGTCGCGGACGTAGAGAATCCGGTCGGTGCCGTCCATGGACGCTAGTGAGCCATCGGACGAATAGTTCCTTTGCCGGACTCGCGAATCAAACCCCGCGTGGGCGCGACGAGCGCGGACCCCCGGTCAGTCCTCGGCCGACCGGACGGCGGCGCCGGAGCCGCCTTGGGCCCGCCAGAGGGCCGCGTACTCGCCGTCGCGGGCGAGCAGTTCCTCGTGGGTGCCCGACTCGACGAGCTCGCCGTCCTCCATGACGACGATGCGGTCGGCCGTCCGGATGGTCGACAGCCGGTGGGCGATGACGAAGGCCGTCCGGTCCTCGATGAGCCGGTCGAGGCTCTCCTGGATGAGCTCCTCGGTCTCGGTGTCGACGTCGCTGGTCGCCTCGTCGAAGACGATGATCGACGGGTCGTTCAGCAGCGCCCGCGCGATGGCGAGCCGCTGCCGCTGGCCGCCCGACAGCTTGACGCCCCGCTCGCCGATCAGCGTGTCGTACCCCTCCGGCAGCTCGCTGATGAACTCGTGGGCCTCCGCGGCCCTGGCGGCGTCGACGATCCGCCCGCGGGCGTCGTCGTCGTCGGCCTCGTCGCCCCACTCGGCGGTCAGCACCTCGCGGTCGCCGTAGGCGATGTTTTCCGCGACGGTGCCGGAGAAGAGGTACGGGTTCTGCTCGACGACGGCGATCTCGTCCCGCAGCGCCCCGAGGCCGTACTCCCGGACGTCGGTGCCGTCGACCCGGACGCTCCCCGAATCGACGTCGTGGAACCGCGGCAGCAGCTTCAGCAGCGTCGACTTGCCCGCGCCGGTCGGCCCGGCCAGCCCCACCGTCGCGCCGGCGGGCACCTCCAGCGACACCCCCTCGAGGACCGGCTCGCGGTCGCCGTAGCCGAACGTCACGTCGTCGAACGTGACGTCGCCGGCCACCGTCTCGGGGGTGTGGGGGTCGTCGGGGTCGGTGACGGTCGGCTCCCTGCCGAGCAGGCCGAACACCCGCTCGGCGCTGGAGACGGCGAGCTGGTACTTGTTGGCCGACCGCCCGACCCGGCGCATCGGCGAGTAGAGCCGCCGGAGGTAGAGGAAGAACAGCGCGAAGGCGCCGGCCGACAGCGCCTCCGGCGCGCCGACGATGCTGTCGGTGCCGCCGACGTACAGCACCAGCACGAAGACGACGCCGGTGGTCAGCCGCAGCGACGCGAAGAACGCCCGCCGGACCCGCAGCGCCGCCACCTTCTGGTCGTGGTACTCCTGGCTCTGGTCGGCGACCCGCTCGCGCTCGAAGTCGTAGCGGTCGAACGCCTTGATGACGGCCGTCCCGCCGAGGTTGTTCTCCAGGCGGGTGTTCAGCCGCGCGACCGTCTCCCGGATGGACTTGTACCGCGGCTCGATCCACCGGAGGAACAGCGCGCTCGCCGCCCCGATGACCGGCACCGGCGCCAGCGCGACCAGCGCCAGCTTCGGCGAGTACGTCCACAGCACCACCGAGATGCCGCCGACCGTCGCCACCACGCGGATCAGCTGCCGGAACTCCGTGTTGAGGAACTGCTCGAGGCGGTTGATGTCGCTGTTGAGAATGGACATCACCGCGCCGGTCTGATGCGAGACGAAGAAGTCCATCGAGAGGTGCTGAATGTGGTCGTAGGCCTCGTTGCGGAGGTCCCGCTGGACCTTCTGGGCGGTCGACTGCAACAGATACCGCGAGGCGAACCGCGTCGCCGACCGGACGAGATACGCCAGCACGGCGAGGACGACCAGCCGTTCGAGCAGCGCCACCCGGGCG
>JAHENN010000093.1 GCA_018609665.1 Haloarculaceae archaeon
CGGCGTCGACCGCCGCCGCGGCCGCCGGCTCGCGGTCGGTGACGAACAGCGACGGCAGCCCGCGCTCGGCGGCCGCCGCCAGCAGCGGCTCGTCGGGGCTGTCGGCCGCGTGGACGAGACAGTCAGCCGTCCCGAGCTGGCGGCGGGCCGCCCCGGGGCCGTCGACCGACCGGACGGCGACGTCCGGTCGGCCGTCGTCGAGCGCCGCCAAGGCATCGTCGTCCCCGACGGCCAGCACCGACGCCGGCACGCTCGACTGCATGTCGTCCGGCAGCGCGCCGCGTGACATAAATCCGCGCTCGGTTTTCCCGGCCGATACGGGCAGTCGACGGCCGGCAGGCGGTCGCCAGTCGGCTCCGGTGGCCAGCGCCTTGCGGTCGATGGTCGTCGCTCCGCTCCTCGACCCCCGGTTCTTCGGCTGCTCGACGCGAGCCGCACGGCTTTCGCCTCGCGTATAGAATCCGGACGGTTGCGGAGCGGACGGTTACGGGGCGCTACCTCGGGTCGCCGCGGGAGTCAGGACTCGATTTCGATCTCCGTCCCGCGGGCGGTCGACCCGACGACCGGCAGCCGGACCTCGAGGATGCCGTTGTCGTACTCGGCGGTGATGGCGTCGTCGTCGACGTCCTTCGGGAAGCGGAACCGACGGTGGTAGGTCCGGCGCTCGCCGCGGTCGTCGTCCTCGCTCTCGGCGACGACGTTGAGGACGCCGTCGTCCCACGCCACGTCGATCTCCGCGGGGTCGAATCCCGGGAGCTCGACGCCGAGGACGAACTCGTCGTCCTCCTCGTACAGCTCGTAGTCGTTGCTGCCGGTCTCGAAGAGTCGGTTCGGGAAGCCGGTGCGCTGGAACCAGAAACTCGCAGGGTTGCTCAGCATCGCCATGGCTGATTACCGCGAGTTCACGTGGTGATTGTCGACGCTTCTGACTAAATGTTTCTGTCACGGAAAATCAGGCGAAGGCGATGTCCTCGCGGGACCGCACCTCGCCGAACAGCCAGTCGGCGTGCTCGAGGGCGTACTCGCGGTGGTCGTCCTCGATGCAGCCGACGGCGTCCTCCAGCAGGACGGGCCGGTAGTCCCGGAGGCCGGCGCTGCCGGCGGTGTGGAGGACGCAGACGTTCGCCAGCGTCCCGCAGATGAGCAGGTCGTCGACCGCGTGGGCGTCGAGCCACCCCTCCAGCTCCGTCCGGTGGAAGGCGTCGTAGGTGTGCTTCTCGACGACGAGTTCGTCCTCGCGCGGCTCGAGCTCCTCGACGAGCTCCGCATCCCAGGTGCCCTCGACGACGTGTTCGCCCCAGCGGTCGAACTCGTCGTAGTAGTGGTTGCCGTCGAACTGTTCCGGCGGGTGGACGTCCCGGGTGAAGACGACCGAGGCGCCGGCGGCGCGGGCGTCCTCGACGGCCGCCGCACACGGGTCGATCGCCGCCTCGCTGTTCGGCGCGTACAGCGAGCCGTCCGGGTGACAGAAGCCGTTCTGCATGTCCACCACCACGACCGCGGTTCGGTCCGGGTCGAGCTGCATGTCCGCCGGTTCGGCGCGCGGGCGCAAGAGCGTTACGCGGCCGCGGGCGTCGACTCCGGGGACTTATCAGCGTCGGCGCCCTCCGTTCGGGCGATGGAGACGCGCCCGGTCGCGGCGGTCGCCCTCGTCGCCGTGCTGGTTCTGGCGGGCTGTTCGGCCGGCTACCAGCCGACGCCGTCGGAGCCCGCGACGCCCGGCGACTCCGGCGACGGCGGCCTCGACGTCGACGCCGCCGACGGGCTCACCGACGCCGAACTGGAGGCGGTCGTCGACCGGGCGATGGCCCGCGTCGAGACGCTGCGGGGCCTGGAGTTCCAGGAGGACGTCGAGGTCGACCTCGTCACCCGCGAAGAGTACCGCGAGGAGTACGCCGGCATCACGGTCGCCAACGGCAGCGACGCCGAGCGGACGGTCGACAACGTCCAGCACGAGGCCCTGTTCCTCGTCGGCCCCGACGAGGACGTCCGCGAGGTCCGGCGGGACAACCGCGGCGACAACGTGCTGGGCTTCTACCGGCCGGGGGCCGGCGACATCGTCCTCGTCAGCGAGTCCGAGCCGGCGACGCTCGGCGACGAGCTCACCCTCGCCCACGAGCTGGACCACGCCCTCCAGGACCAGCACTTCGACCTCTCGACGGTCGGCAACCGGTCGACGCTGGACGGGACCAACGCGCGGAACGGCCTCGTCGAGGGCGACGCCCTCGTCGTCCAGCGGGCCTACGAGCGCCGGTGTACGAGCGGCGAGTGGGACTGCGTCGGCACGACCGGCGGCTCCGGCGGCGGCGCCGTCGGCGAGGACTTCCACTTCGGCGTCTACTACGTCGGCTTCTTCCCGTACGCCGAGGGGCCGTCGTTCGTCCGGTACCACCGCGAGCGTGGCGGCTGGGAGGCCGTCGACGCGATGTACGACGACCCGCCGGCGACGACGGCGGCGGTCGTCGAGCCCGGAACGTACGGGACCGACGCCTACGGCGAGGCGACGCTGTCGGACCGCAGCGACCGCGCCTGGGAGCGGGTGACCGTCGGCGGCGAGCCCGCCGGCGCGACCGTCGGGCAGGCCGGGCTGGCGTCGATGTTCGCCTACACCGTCCAGGACGACTACGCGCCGAACCGGTCGGTCATCGAGCGCTCGGCGTTCGTCAACCTCGAGGGCGGCCGCCTCGACCCCGAGCGGCCGTTCACCTACGACGTCCGGTACGCCAGCGGCTGGTACGCCGACCGGCTCCACGCCTACGAGCGCGGCGACGAGACCGCCTACGTCTGGAACGTGACGTTCCGCGACCGGGCCAACGCCTCAGAGTTCCAGCGCGGCCACGAGCGGGTGCTGGACCACTGGGGCGGCCAGCGCCGGACGGTCGGCGGCGAGACGGTCTGGACCTTCGACGACGGGCCGTTCGACGGCGCGGTGTGGGTCCGCCGGGACGGCGCCAGCCTCACCGTGGTGAAGGCGCCGACCGTCGACGACCTGGCCGCCGTCTACGAGCCGGCGCCGGCCGCGACGGCGACCACGGTGGCGTCCACGTTCACGTCCGCATCCGCACGCGGGCCGACGCCGCGGGCGGGAGCGTAGCTTTATTCGACCCGCCGGTCGTCGTACCGACATGTTCGATGTCGTTCCCGACGACGCGATCGCCGAGGGACGGGCGACGGACGCGTACTTCCTGCGGACCGAGGAGGCTCTCGAGCACGCCGGCCGCAACCCCGACGTCGTCGCCGAGGTGACGGCCGACCAGTTCCCGACCGGCGAGTTCGAGCTGTTCGCCGGGCTGGCCGACGCCGCCCGGCTCCTGGAGGGCCGCGACGTCGACGTCGACGCGATTCCGGAGGGGACGCTGTTCGACGGCGGACCCGTGCTGCGGGTCGAGGGGCCGTACCTGGCGTTCTGCCGGCTGGAGACGTCGCTTCTGGGCTTCCTGTCGCAGCCGACGGGGATGGCCACGGCGGCGCTCGCGGCCCGTCGGGCCGCCCCGGAGACGCCGGTGCTCAGCTTCGGCGCCCGCCACGTCCACCCGTCCATCGCCGGAATCGTCGACCGGTCGGCGGTGCTGGCCGGCTTCGACGGCTTCTCCCACGTCGCCGCCGGCGACCTCATGGACCGCGAGCCGTCGGGGACGATGCCGCACGCGCTGGTGGTCTGCTTCGGCGCCGGCAACCAGGAAAACGCCTGGCGCGCCTTCGACGAGGCCGTCGACGACGACGTCGCGCGGGTCGCGCTGTGCGACACCTACGCCGACGAGACCGACGAGGCGCTGCGGGCCGCCGAGATGGGCTTCGAAGGCGTCCGGCTCGACACCACCGGCTCCCGGCGGGGCGACTTCCGGCACATCGTCCGGGAGACGCGCTGGACGCTCGAGGAGGCGGGCCACGGCGACGTCGACGTGTTCGTCAGCGGCGGCCTCGCGCCCGATTCGATGCGCGAACTGCGCGACGTCGTCGACGGCTTCGGCGTCGGCAGCCACGTCACCGACGCCGACCCGGTCGACTTCGGCCTCGACATCGTCGAGGTCGACGGCGAGCCGGTCGCAAAGCGGGGGAAGCTCTCGGGCAAGAAGGAGGTCTACCGGACGCCAGACGGCGGCCACCACGTCGCCCGGGCCGACGCCGACGCCGACGGCGAGCCGCTCATGGAGCCGGTGATCCGGGACGGCGAGGTGGTCGCGTCGTTCGACCTCGGGGCGGCCGCCGACCGCGCGGCGGCGGACGCCGAGCGGGTCGACTTCCGGGCGCACCGAACGGCTTAACCGACGGACCGGCGTAGCGAGAGCCGGCAGAGGAAGCCCGGCTCCCGTGGGCGCGCC
>JAHENN010000094.1 GCA_018609665.1 Haloarculaceae archaeon
CGCCCCGTGGATGTGTGGCTTGTAGTTGCCCTCGTCGATGTCGACCTTGGCGTCCGGCGCGTTGATGACGCCGGTGAAGTTGGCCTTGACGTTGGCGTTCTGGTTGCCGTAGTAGTTGACCTCGACGCGCGTGGCGTCGTGCTTGCCGTCCGGCGCCGTCGTGATGTTGCCGCTGCTGAGCGAGAGGTCGTCGGAGACGTACAGCTCGACCCGGCCGCCCTCCTCGAAGATGAGCTTCCCCTGGTCGATGTCCAGCTTCGGGACGTCGTACGTGCCCGGCGGGAGCCGGCAGGTGTCGCTCGACTGCACCTGGATGGTACCGCCGCCGTTCGTGCAGCTCGACGGAACGGAGTCGAGTTCGTCGTCCGGCGGCACCTCGATCTTGGGCGGGTCGGGGGAGGGCTCGTCCGGCGACTCCGGGGACTTCGGGTCGTCCGGCGAGGTCAGCGGCCCGAGGCTGGGCGAGCCGTCCGAGCTCAGCAAGCAGCCGGCCTTCTGTTTGACGCTGCCGCCCACGTACACGCTGCCGCTGACGCTGTTCGACCCGGAGCAGGTGAGGTCGCCGCCGACGTGGAGGTCGTCGGTGATGTTGACCGAGTCGAGGTCCGCGTCGCCGTCGACGTAGGTCGTGCCCGAGACCGTCGTCCCCGACAGGTCGAGGCTGCCGCCGACGTGGACCTCGTCGTTGTAGTTACTGTCGGTGTCTTCGAGGTCCGCGTCGGTGTACGCCGGCCCGTCGACGGTCGTGTCGTCGGTGTCGATGCCGCCGGCGGCGTGCAGCTCGCCGGGCACCGAGACTCCGGCGCCGCTCTTCCCGTAGGTCCCGTTCGTGTACACGTCGCCGTTCAGGGTGGGGTCCTTGCCGAGGTTCTTCAGTTCCTCGGCGTGGATGTCGCCGTCGACGGTCACGCCGTTGGACTTGAACTGGAGCTCGCTGCCGGTGCGGACCCCGCCGACGGTCACCCCGGAGTTGCTCAGCTCGACCTTCTCCTCGGAGTGAATCGTTCCGCCGACCTCGTCGCCGTTCACCGTGACCTTCCGTTCGGCGAAGACATCGTCCCTGACGCTTCCCGGGTCGCGTATCTCCACCTTCTTCTGGCTGTGGATGCTGCCGTTGACGCGGCCGCCGCTCGACACGGTCACCTTCTCGCCCTGCCGGATCGTGTAGACGTCGCCGCTGACGGTCCCCTCTATCGGGTTGACGCCGCCGTCGGTGACCACGTCGCCGTCGTCGTCCGCGTCCGACGAGGAGTACGTGTCGGAGTCGTAGCTGTCGATGTCCAGGTTCTGGACCTGGACGGCGTTGCCGCCGTCGCCGCCGGTGTGGATGGCGTTCTCGATGGTCGCCGGCGACGGCACCACCAGCTCGACGGTCACCGTCTCGGCGTCGTCGTCCAGTTCGACCACCGTGCCGTCGGTCCGCTCGGCGATGAAGTCGCCCCAGGCCTCGTAGTACTCGCTGTGGATGGTCACGTAGACGCGGCCGCTGGACTCCGGCAGCGGGTTGGTCAGGTTGTCGACCCGGTCGGTCGGGCCGGCCGTCGCGGTCAGGTCGACCCGCGAGCCGGCGCTGCCGACGTCGCCCGAGACGACGACGACCGGCAGCGTCAGCGTGTCGTCGCGGTAGTGGAACTCCGGCGGCGAGACCATCCGGCTCTCCCCGTCGGCGCTGCGGCTCCAGACGCCGCCGCCCTCGTAGGCGACCGTCGCGTCGCCGGTGTCGTACTGGACCGTTCCCATGTCGAGCTTGGCGCCGCCGCAGCTCTTGTTGTCGTCGGCGCCCTCCGGCAGGATGAACGACCGGTCGTCGGTCGTGCCGTTCTGGATGCAGATCCAGCTGGCGTTCTCCTCGACCGTCAGCCGCCCCTGGGAGGCGTCGACGGTCACCCCGCGCTGCTGGCTCCCGCCGAGGGCGACCGCCGCGGACTCGGAGGCCAGCTGTGTCATCTCCTGGCCGGCCCGCTCGGTCTCGGCGCTCGAAGAGACCCCGTCGATGAACCCGCCGCCGAGGACCGCCACGGTCGTCGCCCCGGTGAGGACGATTCCGATGAGCAGCACGACCGCGAGCGGGCTGCTCTGCCCCCGGCGTGTCATGTCACTTCCATCCGTTCACGACCGGCAAAAAAGCCCGCGTCGAATCGGACCTCGAAACGGGCCGACGCCGGCGGTCGGGTCACTCCACGCTCTCGCGGGCGGCCGCGAGATGGTCCCCCCGGATCTCGACCTCGTCGGCCCGCTCGGCGGCCGCCGTCGGGCCGAGTTCGGTCGCCAGCTCGCGGATGGCCCGCATCGACGCCGCCCGCAGCAGCGCCTCCAGCTGTGCGCCCGACAGCCCCTCCGTGTCGGCCGCCAGCTCGTCGAGGTCGACGTCGTCGGACAGCGGCTTCCCCTCGGCGTGGACGTCGAGAATCTTCCGCCGGGCCTCGGCGTCGGGGGCCGGCACCTCGACGTGGGACTCCAGCCGCCCCGGCCGCAGCAGCGCCGGGTCCAGCGACTCCCGGCGGTTCGTCGCCGCCAGCACCACCAGATTCGGGTTCTCCGTCAGCCCGTCTAACTCCGTCAGCAGCTGGGAGACGACCCGCTCGGTGGCCTCACCGGCGTCGCCCCGGACCCCGGCGATGGCGTCGACCTCGTCGAAGAAGACGATGGCCGGCGCCGCCTGCCGTGCCCGGTCGAACACCTCCCGGACGGCCTTCTCCGACTCGCCGACGTACTTGTCGAGCAGCTCTGGCCCGGCGACGCTGACGAAGTTGACGTCGCTCTCGCCGGCCAGCGCCCGCGCCAGCAGCGTCTTGCCGGTGCCCGGCGGGCCGTACAGCAGCACCCCCGACGGCGGCTCGGTGTCGGTCGCCTCGAACAGCGGGCCGTAGCTCAGCGGCCACTCGACGGCCTCCCGCAGCACCTGCTTGGCCTCCTCGAGGCCGCCGACGTCGTCGAAGGAGACGTCGGGCGTCTCGGCGACGTGCTCCCGCATCGCCGAGGGGTCGACCGCCGCCAGTGCGGCCTCGAAGTCCGCCCGCCGGACCGACAGCTCCTCGCGGTTCTCGCGAGCCCGCAGCGCCCGCATCGCCGCCTCCGTCGTCAGCGAGCGGATGTCCGCGCCGACGAAGCCGTACGTTCGGGCCGCCAGGTCGTCGAGGTCGACGTCGTCGGCGAGCGGCATCCCCCGGGCGTGGACGTCGAGGATTTCCCGGCGGCCGGCCTCGTCGGGGACGCCAATCTCGATTTCGCGGTCGAAGCGGCCGCCGCGCCGCAGCGCCGGGTCGACGACGTCGACCCGGTTGGTCGCGCCGATGACGATCACCCGCTCGCCGGCCTCCAGCCCGTCCATCAGCGTCAGCAGCTGGGCGACGACCCGGTTTTCCATGTCGGCGTCCTCGTCGCGGGCGCCGGCGATGGAGTCGATCTCGTCGATGAAGACGACGGCCGGCGCGCGCTCGACGGCCCGCTCGAACGTCTCCCGCAGCCGCTCCTCGCTCTCGCCCTTGTACTTCGAGACGATCTCGGGGCCGTCGATCACCTCGAAGTGCGCCTCGACCTCGTTGGCGACGGCCTCGGCGATGAGCGTCTTGCCGGTGCCCGGCGGGCCGTACAGCAGCACCCCCGACGGCGGCTCGATGCCGAGCCGGCGGAACAGCTCCGGCTCCGACAGCGGCAGCTCGATCATCTCCCGGACCTGCTCGAGTTCCTCGTCCAGCCCGCCGATGTCCTCGTAGGTGGCGTTCGTCTCCGGCGTCGGCGCGGGCGACGACGTCGACGCGTCCCCGCCGTCGGCGCCGCCGCCGTCGTCGGACCGCGCCGCCCGGTCGGCGGTCTGCCGCACCCGGACGGTGGTCCGGCCGGTGACCCGGACGGTGCCGTCGGGCGACGTCTCGGACACCGTCGCCCGGACGCCGAGCCGCTCGAGCCGGACCCCCTCGCCGGCCTGCAGCGGCCGGTCCCGCAGCGCCGCCGTCACCGCGTCGGCGACGTCGTCCTCGTCGCCGACGGCGGGGAGTTCGACGACGACGCGGTCGGCCTCTGCGACGGAGATCTTCCCGACCGTCACCGACTCGCCGATGTTCACGCCGGCGTTGGCGCGGGTCTCGGCGTCGATGCGGACGGTCCCCTCCTCGCCGCCGGGCCAGACCTTCGCCACGGTCGGGCGCTCGCCCTCGATGACGACCGTGTCGCCGCTGAGCACCCCCAGCGACCGCCGGGCGACCTCCGGCAGCCGGGCGACCCCTCGCCCGGCGTCCCGCTTCTCGGCGCCCTTCACCGCGAGCGTGACCCGCCTGTCCATACCATCGGTCGGGCCGCCGGCGGCTTTACCGTTCCGCCGGAGCGTGAGAAACGCCTATGCGTCGTCACGGCGGAACGTCGCGTATGGTCTCGACCACCGAGCGCGACGGGACGACCTGGTACGAGTGCGAGCGGTGCGGAATGCTGTTCGACGACCAGGACGACGCCGGCCGGCACGAGGCGAACTGCGACGCCGAGGAGCCGAGCTACATCCAGTGAACCGCGGCGTCAGAACTGCTTGAGGTTCTGGAGGTCGTGCTCGGTGCGGGCGAACTCCGACAGCGGCCGGCTCGCGTGACAGCCGGGACAGTGGAACGTCCGGGCGGGCGCGGGCAACTCCATCGGCGAGTCCTGCCAGCTCTTCCCACACTCCGGACACAGAAGTCGGACGTACGTTTCCATACGCCGGTCAGGGTCGGCGCGGTGAAAACCCTTGTTACGCGGTGACGACCTCGCCGGCCTCCAGCAGCTCCTTGTACCGGTTGCGGATGGTGACCTCCGAGATGTCGGCGACCTCGCTGACCTCGCTTTGGGTCACCTTCTCGTTGCAGAGCAGCGCCGAGGCGTACACCGACGCCGCCGCGAGCCCGACCGGCGACTTCCCCGACAGGATGCCGTCCTCGCGGGCGGCCTCGATGAGTTCGCGGGCGCGGCGCTCGACCTCGTCGCTCAGCTCGAGGTCGCTTGCGAACCGCGGCACGTAGCTCTCGGGGTCGGCCGGCTTGACCTCGAGGTTCAGCTCCCGGATGATGTAGCGGTACGTCCGGGTGAGCTCCATCTTGTCGACCCGGGAGACCCGCTCGACCTCGTCGAGGCTCCGGGGGACACCGGCCTGCCGGGCGGCGGCGTACAGCGAGGCGGTGGCGACGCCCTCGATGGAGCGGCCGGGCAGGAGGTCCTCGTCCAGCGCCCGGCGATAGATGACCGAGGCGGTTTCCCGGACGTTCTCGGGCAGGCCGAGGGCGGAGGCCATCCGGTCGATTTCGCCGAGGGCCTGCTTCAGATTGCGTTCCTTCGAGTCGCGGGTGCGGAACCGCTCGTTCCACGTCCGAAGCCGCTGCATCTTCTGCCGCTGGCGGCTCGACAGGGAGTTGCCGTAGGCGTCCTTGTCCTGCCAGCCGATGTTCGTCGACAGCCCCTCGTCGTGCATCATCTTCGTCGTCGGGGCGCCGACGCGGGATTTTTCGTCCTTCTCGGCGCTGTCGAAGGCCCGCCACTCCGGCCCCCGGTCGATCTCGTCCTCCTGAACGACGAGCCCGCAGTCTCGACAGACCGTCTCGCCGTGCTCGGAGTCCGCACTCAGCCGGCCGCCGCACTCCGGACAGCCCGCGCGCTCGTCTCGGTCGGTCTCCGTTTCCTCTTCCGTCGTTCGCGTTCTGGTGTGCTCGCTCATGCTGAGGGCAACTGCTACCAGGCAGGGATACACCCCGAAAAGACCCGGTCAGCTATGACTACTGTATAGACGGGCGAAAGTCTCTTAAACCTTGCGCTATTTACGCGCGGCGATTCCACAGACCGGCTGTTTCAGCCGAATCCGAGCCGCCCGACGTTCAGTTTATATATTCCGTCGAGACCGCACGCTCCGTCCCGAGCCCGGCCGGTACCGGGGCCGTCACGCCCACCGTGATGCCAACGGGCGCGCTGGTGACGAGGAGTCCCCTCGGAGGCGGCCGGCGGCGGTCCGGTCGCCGGAGCCGGGCGGACGCCGCGCGTCGGCACCGACTCCGCCGTCACTCCCTGACGGGCGTCTCGCCGTCCACCTCGCGGGACTCCTCGACGGCCTCCGTCAGCGAGACGTTGAACAGGAGCGTCGACGCGACGCCGCCGACGACGGTGACGACGTTCTTGACCGCGTGGTCGACGATGGCGGCTGCCAGCGCGACGGAGACCGGGACCGGCGTCAGGACGACGACGATGAGCGAGAACGCCCCCTCGTAGAGGCCGACGCCGCCGGGCGACAGCGGCAGCACCTTGGCCAGGTTGCCGACGCTGACGGCGAAGAAGCCGACCGCGACCAGTTCCCACAGGGCGAGCTCGACGCCGAAGGCGGCGAAGACGACCAGGGCCGTCACGACGTCGAGCGCCCAGATGGCGAGGCTGGAGGTGCCGATGACCGCGAAGGCCCGCCGGTAGCGGGCGACGGTCTGGACGTCGCCGGCGAACCGTTCGACGACGCCGGCGACGTAGTCGACGTAGGAGTCGTCGCTGACGCGGCCGAGCGTCGCCCGCACGAGGTTGCGGTCCGAGCGGGCGGAGGCGACGATGGCGGCGACGGCGGCGACG
>JAHENN010000095.1 GCA_018609665.1 Haloarculaceae archaeon
ACCGGACGGTCGACGCCGTCGCCGACGCCCCGGCGCGGGAGCTGGCGGCCCTCGACGGCATCGGCTCGACCGTCGCGGCGAGGATACGCGCCGCGGCGACGGCCCGCACGGAGGGCCGGGTCGTGCCGACGGGCGACGACTCGCTGCCGAACCGCGAGCCCGTCTTCATCGACATCGAGACCGACGGGCTCGAGCCGTCCGTCGTCTGGCTGGTCGGCGTGCTGACCGGCGGCGCCGACGGCCGGTACATGCCGTTCACCGAGGGGACGCCGGGGACGACCGACCACCTCGAGGCGTTCCTCACGTGGCTGGACGCCAACGCCGGCCGGCGGCCGCTCGTCGCCTGGAACGGCTACGGCTTCGACTTCCCCGTTCTGGAGGCACAGATTCGCCGGCACCACCCGGAGTACGCCGACATGTGGGAGGAGCTGTACACCTTCGACCCGCTCTGGTGGGCCAGCCGGAAGGACGGCGGGAACGCGGCGCTACCGGGCCGGACGGACGAGCTGGAGGCCGTCGCCGAGGGGCTCGGCTGGACGCCGTCGACGACGGGCCTCGACGGCGCGACGGTCGCGGCCGTCTACAACGACTACCGCCGGGCGCACGACGACCACGGGACCGCCGACGAGCCGGACTGGGAGCGGCTGGAGGCCTACTGCGAGGACGACGTCCGGGCGCTGGCGGTCATCTACGAGGCGCTCGACGACGCCGCCCGCGGGCTCTCCGGCCCCCCGGACCCGGCGGACGACGACGGCGCCGGCACGCAGGGCGCACTCTCGGACTTCTCCTGACGATGCGACGACACGATACCGACCCGGACCCGACGACCGGGGGCGACCGTACCGACTCGACGGCCGACGACCCGCCGGCCGGCCGGCCGCTGACCGACGGCGGCGCCGGCGACGGCGGCGCCGTCGTCGACGAGGCGCTGAGCCGGGAGGCACTCGAGGACGGTTACCCGGGCTACCGGGGACAGGTCAGCCACGCCGAGCGCGTCCCGCCGCGGGAGGCGTCGTCGGTGCCGCCCGGGGAGGTGCTGCGGCCGGCGCTGGCCGACCGCCTCGAGCGGGACCTCTTCTCGCACCAGGCGACGGGACTCCGGCGGCTGGCCGACGGCGAGAACGTCGTCGTCACGACGTCGACGTCGTCGGGGAAGACGTGGATCTACGCCCTGCAGATGGCGCGGAACCACCTCGAGGACCCCGCGAGCACCGCGCTGTGTCTCTTTCCGATGAAAGCGCTGGCCCGCGACCAGGAGCGGACGCTGAACGGCAAGCTCCGCGAGGACTGGGACGTCGACGCGACCGTCGGCGTCTACGACGGCGACACCGACCAGGACCGGAAGCGACGAATCCGCCGGGAGGCGAACGTCGTCCTGACGAACCCCGCGGGGCTGAACGTCTACCTCCCGCGGCACGACAAGGACCGCGGCTGGCACCGGTTCTACTCGAACCTCGAGCTGGTCGTCGTCGACGAGGCCCACGAGTTCAGCGGCGTCACGGGGACGCACGTGGCCTTTATGCTCCGGCGGCTGCGCCGGCTGTTGTCGTACTACGACGCCGACCCGCAGTTCGTGATGACGACGGCGACCATCGGCAACCCGGCGGCACACGCCAGCAACCTCACCGGCGCGGAGTTCGCCGTCGTCGACGAGGACGGCTCGCCGCGCGGCGCCCGCGACATCGTCCTCTGGGAGCCGCCGCTGGAGGACGACCTCGACGACGACGCCGACGACCCGCTGGCGGACTTCGAGGCCGCCCGCGCCTCGACCGGCGCCGAGGCGGCGACGGTGACCGCCCACCTGGCGGCCCACGGGGTCCAGACGCTGCAGTTCTGCTCGGCCCGCCAGGGAACGGAGATCGCCGCCAAGCAGATCGTCCGGGCGGCCGCCGACCACCCGCTGGACCCCTACGTCGAGACGGAGCCGTACCACGCCGGCCTCGGCAAGAAACAGCGCCGCGCGGTCGAGAACAAGCTCAAGAGCGCCGACGTCGACGCCGTGCCGACGACGAACGCCCTCGAGCTCGGCATCGACATCGGCTCCGTGGACGCGACGGTCACGGCGGGCTACCCGGGGACGAAGCAGTCCTTCTGGCAACAGGTCGGCCGCGCCGGCCGCGGCGTCAGCGACGCCGTCTCCGTGCTGGTCGGCGGCACCGACGCGATGGACGGCTACATCTTCCGCAACCCCGACTACCTCTTCGGGGACGATACCGTCGAGGACGCCGTCGTCTCCGTCGACAACGACCGCGTCTACGCCGACCACGTGCTGGCGGCGGCGGCCGAGCGCCCGCTCTCGGCCGGCGACGCGGCGTACCTCGGCGACGAGACCCGGTTCCGCGAGGTGGTCTCGATGTGGCAGGACGCCGGCGTCCTCGAGCCGGCCGGCGACCTCGACGCCGGCGGCGTGACCTACCGCGGCGACCGCCGACCCCAGAGCCGGCTGTCGATCTACGGCACCGGAACGACCGAGTTCCGCGTCGTCTGCCGGGACGGCGACATCGACCACGACCCCGTCGCCAGAGAGCGGGCCTACCGCGACTACCACGTCGGGGCGCTGTTCCTCCACGCCGGCCAGCAGTACCGGGTCGTCGAGGTCGACGACGACGGCCACAATCCCGTCATAGCCGTCGAGACGGCCGCGACCGAGGAGTACACCCAGACGCTGTCGACGAAGCGGGTCCAGGACCTGACGGTCCGCGAGCACACGCCGCTGGCCGGCGACTACGACCTCTACTTCGGCGACGGGACCGTCCGCATCCGGTACGACGAGTACCTGGTCCGGGAGGTCTTCAGCGGCGAGGTCGTCGAGGGACCGGTGCCGACAGAGGCGCCGCCGCTGGACCTCGAGACCGAACTGCTGTGGGTTGCGCTGCCAGAGGGCCACGCCGAGCGGACGATCGAGGCGCTGGAGGCGCCGCTGCTGGAGCCGACCAGCCGCGCCGAACGCGACGGGGCGGTTCCGGACGCGAAGGCGATGTACACCTACGGCGGCGGGTTGCACGCGGCCGAACACGGCGTCATCGGGCTGGCGCCGCTGGAGCTGATGATCGACAACGCCGACGTCGGCGGGCTGTCGACGCCGTCGCACTCCCACGAGACGATTCCCGGCCCGACGTGGTTCGTCCACGACGGTATCGACGGCGGGGTCGGCTTCTCGAAGGCCATCTACGAGCACTTCGAGTCGCTGGCCCGCCGGACCCGCGAGCACGTCGACTCCTGTGAGTGCCAGCGCCGGCGCGGCTGCCCGATGTGCGTGATGAGCGAACACTGCGGCAACAACAACGACCCGCTGGACCGGGCGACCGGGGAGATGATCCTCGACGACGTGCTGGCGGCCTTCGAGGGATGAACGGCGTCCCGGCTCCGGTCGCGCCGGCCGGCGACGGGCGGGACGCGGCCGCCCCCGCGACCTCGTGAGCGGCAGCCCGGACGCCG
>JAHENN010000096.1 GCA_018609665.1 Haloarculaceae archaeon
GCCGACCGCGTCGACGCCATCGCCGAGGAGCGCTCCTACGACCGGGTGGCGGTCCTCTGCGGCGACGCCCACCGCGACGCCGTCGGCGAGGCCCTCGAGCGCCGCGAGTGGTCGGTGACGACCCGCCGGACGCGGCACCCGCTCGGACGGTTGTTCCCGTGAGAATGCTCGCTAGGGGATTTGAACCCCTGTCGAAGGCTCGAAAGGCCTTCATGATTGGCCGTACTACACCAAGCGAGCGGCAGGTGAAACTGCGTCTGCAGAATTTATAAACCTGTCTTTCCCGCTCAGTTCTCCTCCTCCGCCGGATGCTGGATTTCGGTCTCGAACTCGAGGTCTCCGTGGTGGACGTCCATGTGACAGTCCCGACAGAGCAGGACGAGGTTGTCCGTGTCGTGCGCCTCGGAGCGGCTCGTGCCGGACGCATCGATGAACTCTTGAACGCGTATGATGTGATGTACCTCCAGGTTCGCCTCCCCGTCGTCGGCGCCACAGTTCTGGCAGACCTCGTCTCGACGCCTGACCGTCTTTCGGGCCGGGGCCCATCCCGGACCGTAGTGATGCGTGTGTCCTCCCTGCCAGTTCGGATTGGATTCGCCTAAACGTGCCTCGGACATCTTCGCTCGCGTTTCTGCCGACTTTTTTCGGCCCTCGAGCGCCCGAGAGATCTTCTCTTTTGCCGCTTCCGGAACCTGATTACCGAGGTGGGATTCGGACATCCGTTCGCGTGTCTCCTCTGAAACGTCTCGGCCCGCCATCGTCTCGGCGATTCGCTCCCGGACCGCCTCGTCTCTGGTCTCGCCGTACAGGGGGTGGTCCTCGCCCGACATCTCGCGGGTCTCGATACCGTGGCGCTTCATCCACGTCCGAATCGTCGCCGGCGAGACGTCGCAGGCGTCGGCCATCCGCCGCTGGGTCCAGCCGTCGTCGTGGTAGCGGGCCGCGAGCCACTCCGGGTCGCGGTAGTTCGGCGGCATCGTGGGGGCTGTGGCTCCGATGGTACAAGAACGTGGGCGTGTCGGGCCGGGGGCGAGCCGGAGACGCCGTATCAGGCGATGTCGCGGCTGGTGTCGATGTCGACCTCGTCGGAGAGTTCGAGCTTGATGACGTCCTCCAGCGCCCGGCCGCCGCGGAACTTCGGGACGGCGAGGTGGTTCTCGATGCGGTCGCCCTTGACCGACGTCTCCAGCTGGAAGACGATGTCGGCCATGTGTTCGGTGGTGTCCCGCAGCGCCGGCACGTCGCGGCCGTCCAGACAGTGCAGCAGCGCGAGGCTGTCGGTGTTGAAGATGTGGTTCTGCAGCTCGTTGAGGAAGTTGCGGTAGCGGGGTGCCTCCTGCCGTTCGAGCACGTCGATGGGGTCGACGATGAGGTTGGAGTCGTCGGGCAGCGCCGACACCAGCTTGGCGGCGTTGTCGAGCGGGGCGTCGCCGGTGATGTCCCGGACGGTCGGGTCGCCGGTGCGGGCGTTGGCGGCGTCGATGCTCTCGGAGACGAAGTCGCCGCTGCGGTCCAGCGAGAGGTACAGCGTCCCGCGGGTAGCGGTGAGTTCGTAGAGGAACAGCTCGGCCTGGCTGGCCGGCTGGGCGGCGAGAGCGACGACGCTGCCCTCCGGGATGCCCCCGTCGAGCTTCCGGTCGAGAACGTCGATCCCGGTCCGGAGGCGCTCGGTCATCGTTCTCCTCTGGGGCTCGCGGCGGCTAAAGGCTTCTGGCGGCCCGGCGCCCGCGGGAGGGAGTCACGCGGCCGCGGGGTGTCGAGGGATTCAAGAGCGTTCGTTGCGGGTGTACGGCCGATGCGTCACGACCACCTGCTCAGCGCGAAACAACTGTCCCGCGGCGACATCGAGACGGTGTTGGACCGCGCCGCGGCGCTGGCCGACGACCCCGGGGCGGCCGCCGACGCCCACGCCGACCGGCTGCTGGGGCTCTGCTTCTTCGAGCCGAGCACGCGGACGAAGATGTCGTTCGACGCCGCGATGAAGCGGCTCGGCGGCGACACCATCGAGATGGGCGGCGTCGACTCCTCGTCGGTGACGAAAGGCGAGAGCCTCGCCGACACCGTCCGGGTGATCGAGGGCTACGCCGACGCGCTCGTGCTCCGGCACCCCTCGGAGGGGTCGGCCCAGCTGGCCAGCGAGTTCGTCGACGTGCCCGTCATCAACGCCGGCGACGGCGCCGGCCAGCACCCCACCCAGACGCTGCTCGACCTCTACACCATCCGGGAGAACGCCGGCTTCGAGGACCTGTCGGTCGGCATCATGGGCGACCTGAAGTACGGCCGGACGGTCCACTCGCTGGCCCACGCGCTGACGAACTTCGACGCCAGCCAGCACTTCGTCAGCCCGGAGAGCCTCCGGCTGCCGCGGAGCGTCCGCTACGATCTCCACGAGACCGGCGCGCAGATTCGCGAACACACCGACGTCGAGGACGTCATCGAGGCGCTGGACGTCCTCTACGTCACGCGCATCCAGCGCGAGCGGTTCCCCGACGAGAACGAGTACCGCAAGGTCGCCGGCGAGTACCGCATCGACGCCGACCTGCTGGAGCGGGCCGACGACGACCTGACGGTGATGCACCCGCTGCCGCGGGTCGACGAGATCGCCCCCGACGTCGACGAAACCGACCATGCGACGTACTTCGAACAGGCACACAACGGTGTTCCCGTCCGAATGGCGCTGCTGGACCTGATGCTATGACCGACACCGAACTCCGCGTCTCCAAGATCGAAGACGGTACTGTCATCGACCACATCACTGGCGGGCAGGCGCTGAACGTCCTCGCCATCCTCGGCATCGACGGGGGCTCTGGTGAGGAGGTTTCCGTCGGGATGAACGTCCCCTCCGACCGGCTCGGCCGCAAGGACATCGTGAAGGTCGAGGACCGCGAGCTGAGCCAAAACGAGGTGGACGTCCTCTCGCTGATCGCCCCCGCGGCCACCATCAACATCGTCCGCGGGTTCGACGTCGTCGAGAAGCACCGCGTCTCCCGGCCCGAGGAGGTGACCGGCGTGCTGTCGTGTCCGAACGCCAACTGCATCACGACCGAGAGCGAACCGGTCGACTCCCACTTCGAGGTGCTGGAGGAGGGCGTCCGGTGCACCTACTGCGACACCCTCGTTCGGGAGTCCATCGCCGCCCACATCAGCGTCGCGTAGCGTCGTCCGACCGCGCGGCCGCCGGCTAGGGGCGTCGCGGCGACGCTGCGTGGCGCGGGCGAACCGTTATGCACCCGGAGGCCGAGGCTCGGTGTATGTCGAAGAAATCACTGGCGCTGGTCGTCGTCCTCGTGGCGGTCGCGCTGTACGTGATGCGGCGGTAGCGGCCCCGCCGGCCGTCCGAACGACTTACGCCCGGGGAGTCCCGACTCCGGGTATGTACGGCGTCGTCACGCGCAACGAAGAGGAGACGCGGTGGCCGGAGTTCGACCGCGCGTTCTTCGAGGTCAAGGACGTCACCGGCCGGTCGGCGGAGCCGGTCGAGGGGGCCGTCAGCATGGTCTCCTGTTTCGGCGACAACGCCGCCGCCGACGAAAATCCCGACCTCCGGCCGGTGACGCCCGAGGGGACGCCGGCGACCCGCGAGCGACCACACTTCGACTGGGCCTACGTCTGTCCGACCCACGAGGACTACCGCGCGGGGATGCTCGAGATCATCGAGGACTGCGTCGCGGTGACGCCGGACGTCCGGCTCGACGATGTCGGCTTCCCCCGGCCGGAGTACTGCTACTGCGACCGCTGCAACGAGCGGTTCGAGACGTGGGTCGAGACGCGCCACGAGGCTGGCGAGGGGCCGCCGCCGGCCGAGACCGGCCCCGAGGACCGCTTCGCCTGGCGCGCGGCGGTCATCACCGACTTCGTCGCCGAGGCGGCCGACCGGATTCCCGGCCGGACCTACCTGACGCTGTACCCGGACCCCTACGGCGACCACCTCTACGAGCGGGCGGGGCTGGACCTGCCGGCGCTCGAACGGTACGTCGACGAGTTCGTCGTCCCGCTGTACGACACCCACTACGGGACGACCTACTGGCTGGAGGCCATCGCCAGCGGCTTCGCCGACCGGCTGGAGACGCCCATCAGCGTCGAGCTGTACGCCGTCGACGTCGAGGTCGACGACCTCATCCACGCGGCGGAGGTCGCCGAGGCGTACGGCGAGTCGGTGGTGTTCGGCTACGAGGCCTCGAACGCGCGGGCGGCGCTCCGGCGGATGGGCGCCGACGAGGGCGTCGAGTGGTGACGCCGACGGCAGCGACCGCTACCGAGCCGCTCGCGCGGCGGCGATGACGTCCTCGCGGTCGCGGGTGTCCTCGGGGACGGCCTCGGGCGGGAACCAGCGGGCGGCACCGATTTCGCCGTCCGGGTCCGCGGCCGTCGGCGTCGCTGTCGCCGCCGCCCGCGCCCGGAAGGCCGGCATCACGCCCCACGTCTCGTGGTCGGCGTGGACCACCTCGACGCGGACGAGCATCGCCAGCCCGTCGTAGC
>JAHENN010000097.1 GCA_018609665.1 Haloarculaceae archaeon
AGCGCGACGGCCTCGTCGGGGTTGACGTTCTTCTTCGGCTCCTGGCCGGCCAGCTCCTCGACCTTCTCCTGGATCATCGGCATCCGCGTGGAGCCGCCGACGAGGATGACCTCGTCGATGTCGCCCTTCGAGTAGCCGGCGTCGTCGAGCGCCTGCTCGGTCGGGCCGACGGTCCGCTCGACGAGGTCGCTCGTCAGCGACTCGAACTTCGCCCGCGAGAGGGTCTCCTCGAGGTTGAGCGGCCCCTCGTCGGTCGCGGCGATGAACGGCAGATTGACCGTGGTTTCCTTCCGCGAGGACAGCTCGACCTTCGCCTCCTCGGCGGCCTCGGTCAGCCGCTGCAGCGCCTGCCGGTCCTCGCGGAGGTCGATGCCGTGCTCGTCCTCGAACTCGTCGGCGAGGTAGTCGATGATGGCCTCGTCCCAGTCGTCGCCGCCGAGGTCGTTGTCGCCGTTGGTGGCGACGACCTCGTAGACGCCGCCGCCGAGCTCGAGAATGGAGACGTCGAACGTCCCGCCGCCGAGGTCGTAGACGAGGACCGTCTGGTCGGACTCGTCGTCGAGCCCGTAGGCCATCGCCGCTGCGGTCGGCTCGTTGACGATGCGCTCGACCTCGAAGCCGGCGACCTCGCCGGCGTCCTTCGTCGCCTGCCGCTGGCGGTCGTTGAAGTACGCCGGCACCGTGATGACCGCCTTCTCGATTTCGTCGCCGAGGTACTCCTCGGCGTCGCGCTTGACCTTCTGGAGGATCATCGCCGAAATCTGCTCCGGCGTGTACTCCTCGTCGTCGATCGCGACGGTGTAGTCGTCTTCCCCCATGTGCCGCTTGATGGACTGGATGGTGCGGTCGGGGTTCTGGACGGCCTGGTTCTTCGCGGGCTTGCCAACCAGCCGCTCGCCCTCCTCGGTGAAGGCGACGACCGACGGCGTCGTCCGCTCGCCTTCCTCGTTGGTGATGATTTCGGGGTCGCCGCCCTCCATCACCGCGAACGCGGAGTTGGTGGTACCGAGGTCGATACCGAGAATCTTGTTGCTCGCCATGTTGTACGTAGCTATCGGACTGAACCGGTTAAAAGTTGCTAGATACGCGTGCCCACGTGAACCCGCGAGGACGCCTCTTCCGGTGGTTTTCGACGTGGCGCCGGCCGCCGACCGAGGGGTATAAACAGAACCGCTATTCGCCGTCGCCCTCGGCGACGGTCACCTGCGCCGGCCGCAGCACCTTCCCCGCCATCTCGTAGCCGGGGCGGTGGACCTCCGCGACGGTGCCCGCCGGCTGGTCGCTGTCGACGCTCAGCAGCACCTCGTGCCGCGTCGGGTCGACCTCGGTGCCGGGCGACGGCTCGATCGGCTCGACACCCTCGCCGGCCAGCACCTCGTCGAGCCCGCGGAACGTCGCCTCCACGCCGTCGCGAATGTCGGCGTCGGCCTCCTGCTTGAGGGCGCGGTCGAGGTTGTCCCGGACCTCCAGCAGCTCCTCGACCAGCGACTCGGTCGCCCGTTCCCGAATCTCCTCGCGGCGCTTCTCCTGGCGCTTCTTGTAGTTCTGGAACTCCGCGGCCTTCCGCCTGAGGCGGTCCTCGAGGTCGTCGCGCTCGGTCTTCAGCGCCGCGACCTGCTCCCGGAGCTCGACGATCTCCGCCGCGACCGCCTCGGCGTCCTCGTCGGCGACCCGGTCGGCGACGGCCTCGACGGGCGCCGTCTCGTTCGCCTCGTCCGTTCCCTCCGTCTCGCCGGCCGCTTCGCCCGCCGCGGCGTCGACGTCAGCGCCGGCGTCGGCGTCCGTCCCAGCCTCGACGTCCTCCCCGGCCGGCGTCCCGTCGTCGCTCTCGACGGTTTCGCCGTGCTCGTCGCTCATGCGTGGATTGAATCCTTCCGCGGCAATAAGGGTTGAGAAACCGCCGCGTCGGGCGCCGCCGTTAAGCCGTCGGCGCCGCGAGTGCCGGCGTGGTCCGACTCCGGTACGAGGCGGGGACGATACGCGTCGACGGCGAGGGCGCCGAGGCGCTGTCGGCGCTGTCGTTCGTCCGCCGCGACGACCGCTCGGAGAGCTACCGGACGCCGGCCTTCCGGTACGCGGTGCTCCGGGAGACCTGCCGCGACCGGTCGCTCCCGCTCGCCGACGAGGTGCTCGACGCGCCCGCGGTCGAGGGGCTGTCGACGGCCTACGAGCTCCGGAACTACCAGGCGGCGGCGCTGTCGGCGTGGCACGACGCCGGCGACCGCGGGGTCGTCGAGCTGCCGACCGGCAGCGGCAAGACGGTCGTCGGCATCGGCGCGATGGTCGACCGCGGCGCCGCGACGCTGGTGGTCGTCCCGACGATCGACCTGCTGGAGCAGTGGCAGCGGGAGCTCGAGGCGGAGTTCGACCGGCCGGTCGGCCGGCTCGGCGGCGGCGAACAGCGCCTCGAGGCGGTCACCGTCGCCACCTACGACTCGGCGTACCTCCGGGCCGACGAGCTGGGCGACCGCTTCGAGCTGCTCGTCCTCGACGAGGTCCACCACCTCGGCGGCGAGGGCTACCGCGACGTCGCCCGGCTGACGGCCGCGCCGGCACGACTGGGGCTGACCGCCACCTTCGAGCGGCCCGACGGCGCCCACGAGGCCGTCGCGGAGCTGGTCGGCCCGGTCGTCCACCGGCTCGACGCCGACGACCTCGCCGGCGACCACCTCGCCGACTACGACATCAAGCGCCTCGAGGTCGAGCTCACCGACGAGGAACGGGCCCGCTACGAGGAGTTCCAGGGCACCTTCGTCGACTACCTCCGGGAGTCGGGCCTGCAGCTGCGGAGCGGCGGCGACTACCAGGAGCTGGTCAAGCGGTCGGGGTCGGACCCCCGCGCGAGGGAGGCGCTCTTGGCGAAACAGCGGGCCCGCGAGGTGATGATGAACGCCGACCGCAAGACGGAGCTGCTGGCGGAGCTCCTCGACCGCCACCGCGAGGACCGGGTCATCGTCTTCACCGCCCACACCGACCTCGTCTACGACATCGCCGAGCGGTTCCTGGTGCCGCCCATCACGAGCGAGACGGGCGCCGCCGAGCGCCGCGAGATCCTCGAGCGGTTCCGCCGCGGCGACTACGCCCGCGTGGTGGCGGCGAACGTCCTCGACGAGGGCGTCGACGTTCCCGACGCCAACGTCGCGGTCGTGCTGTCGGGGTCCGGCAGCGAGCGGGAGTTCACCCAGCGGCTCGGGCGGGTCCTCCGGCCGACGGACGACGGCGGCGTGCGCGTCGACGCGGCCGACGAGCCGGCGCGCGCCGGCCGGGCGCTGCTGTACGAGGTCGTCACGAGCGAGACCGCCGAGGAGCGGGTGTCTCGGCGCCGGCGCTGAGGCGCCACGCCTTTGGAAGTCCGCCGTCTGCCCTCCGGCATGAGGCCCTCGTCGGTGCTGAACGCCCGCGTCGTCGCCGCCCTCGTCCTGCAGGTCGTCGGCTACGCGGCGCTGCTCGCGCTGCTGTCGCCGGCCGAGTTGGCCGGTCCCGTCGACGCCATCGCCGGCGTCCCGGCGGTCGTCCTGATTCCGCTCGCGGTGCCGGCGACGCCGGCGGCGCTGCTCGCGCTGGCGGTCGGCGCCGTTCTCGGCGCCGTCGGGTTGCCGCCGGCGTCGCTTCCCGCCGTCCTGCTCGCGGACGGCGACGTGGTCTTCTTCGCCTGCGCCTGCGTCGTCGCCGTCGTCGCCGCGCGGCTCGACGGGCCGGCGTCGGCGTAGGCGCGGCGACGAAACGCCCAACCCGCCGGCGACCCTCGTCCGGACATGGGCGAGCGGACGACGGCACTCAGCACGCGCGAGGGGTGGCACAGCGAGGGGTACGCCGCCCGCGTCCACTACGAGGGGGCGACCGAGCGGTACAGCGTCGAGTACTACGAGCCGACCGACCGGGTGGTCTACTGGCGGGTCCGCGACGACGGCGAGGCGGTGCCCGTCGACCGGGCGTCGGTGCCCGGGCCGCTGCGGGAGCGCATCCGGGCGGACCTCTCGGCCGCCGGCGTCGACCCCGACGCCGAACGGGAGCCGCTGTAGCCGGCGCGTCTCACAGCAGGGCGAGGCCGCCGCCGACGACGCCGATGACGACCAGGAACCGGCCGACGCTGCCGGCGAACGTCGCCAGCGCGAACTTGAGGTCGTCCTCCTCGATGACCGCGAAGGCGTACACCGAGACGGTGTCGGGGAAGAAGGGGACGCAGAGCGCCAGCGCGAGCCCGACGTAGCCGTACTTCTTGGCGATCGCGACGGTTCGTCTCTCCGACCACTCGATGACGTCGAAGCGGGACTCGCGCAGCAACGATACCACCGGGCCGGACCGTTTGACCTCCTTTCCGATGTTGAACGCCAGGACGCTTCCGGCCGCCTTTCCCACGGAGGCGACGAGGACGATGATCGACAGTTCGACCCCGTACGGGTAGCCGATGTCCAGCGGGGTGGCGAGGACGATCTCGCTCGGCCCGGGCAGGATGAAGGTGATCAACACCGAGTACACGAAGATGATTCCGAGGCCGGGCCACCCGGTGGCCGACTCGACGATGCTCTCGAGTAACGCGATCTGCCCGTGGAGCGCGAGAGGCGGGAGCGGCGGCTGGACTGCGAGCACTGCCTCGACGAACTGGAGGGGTAAACGTGTCATGGGTGTCTCCCGGCCGTCGCCGCCCGGGCCGTGCCGGTCAGGGCGGTGTCCCGACGCTCCGTGATGCGAGGCAGGGACATCTCAAACTTTCGCGATTCCCTCGCGTCGGCCGCCGCGTGACGGGACCGCGGAGCGCTACTTGAACCTGAACGTCTCGAGGTTCTTCGGAGCGAAGGTCCGCATGTTGAACTCGTGGTACAGCGCCGAGGAGAGGTCCTGGACGGACGACTCGTCGCCGTGGACGCAGAGCACCTTCTCGGGGCGGGGGCTCATCGTCCGGACGAAGTTCTCCAGCCCCTGGCGGTCGGCGTGGCCGGAGAAGCCGTCGACGGTCTCGACGTCCATGTTCAGCGTCAGCGTCCCGCGGCTGTTGCTGCGGTCGTCCATCGGGATCTCGTCCCAGCCGTTCTGGATGCGGCGGCCGAGCGTCCCCTGGGCCTGGTAGCCGACGAAGGTCAGCGTCGAGTCGGGGTCGGCCCCGAGGTGGGTGAGCCACGACATGATCGGCCCGCCCTCGATCATCCCCGACGTCGACAGCACGATGCACGGCCCGCCGTCGGCGACCTCCTGGCGTTCGTCCTCGCCGCCGTCGATGTGGTTGAACTGGTCGGCCAGAAACGGGTTCTCGTCGTCGTGGAAGATGCGGTCCCGGAGGTCGTCCCGGAGGTACTCGGGATAGGTGGTGTGGATGGCCGTCGCCTCCCAAATCATCCCGTCGAGGTGGACCGGCACCTCCGGGATGTCGCCGCTCCGCATCGCCTCCTCCAGGACGAGCATCAGCTCCTGGGAGCGGCCGACCGCGAAGGCCGGGATGAGCACCTTCCCGTCCTGCTCGATGGTCTGGTTGATAACCTGCTTCAGCTTCCGCTCGGAGTCCTCCTGGTCGGTCTGGTAGTCGTTCCGGCCACCGTAGGTCGATTCGAGGACGAGCGTCTCGACACGGGGGAAATCGTTGACCGCGCCGTTGAACAGTCGCGTGTCGTCGTAGTGGATATCTCCAGAGAA
>JAHENN010000098.1 GCA_018609665.1 Haloarculaceae archaeon
GGTGTTCGTCGTCCACGGCCACGAGCACGGCGAGACGGAGCTGTCGATGGCCGGCCGGCAGGCGGGCGCCGACCTGATCGTCGTCGGCCACTCCCACGAGCCGGCGTTCCGGGACGGCGTCGTCCCGGTCTGCAACCCCGGCAGCCACGCCGACCCGCGGTGGCACCGACCGGCCCACGCGGAGCTGGAGTGGGACGACGACGCGGGGCTCGCCCGCGGGCGGCTGGTCGAGCCGGCCGACGAGACGTTCGAGCGGTTCACCGTCGAGCCCCGACCCGTCGGTGACGGCGACGACAGGTAAGGGACGTCGGGGTCCGGCGAGCGCTGGAGGGCCGAAGCGGGCAGGTGGGGCGGAACGTACCGACCGAGTCCCCGACGCATCCCGGGGTAGGGACGCGGCTAATAAAGGGAGTGCGTAAGCTAAAACGCCCGTTTTAGCTACCGAAACTCAGGGCCGTGCCCGGAGGTACGTCGTCGCGACGACGACGGACAGCACGGTCAGCCCGCCGATGAAGAACGCCACCCCCGGCGGCAGCCCGCCGCCGAGCAGTCCCTCGAACAGCACGTCGAGCGCGTTGTCGGCCGCGCCGCCGTCCTCAACCGCCGTGCCCGTCGGCTCGGGCGCCGGCGTGTCCATCGGCGTCTCCGTGGGCTCCGGCGCCCCCGTCGCCGCCGGCGTGTCCGTCTGCGTCGCCTCCTCGATGCCGACCTGGTCTTGCGCTGTCGCCGTCTCCCCTTCGGCCGACTCGGCGCTGTCGCTCGTGTTCCGTTTCTCCCCGGAACCCACCCGAACGTCCGTGTCGTCGCCGTTTCCGCCCTCGGTTCCGCCGTCGCCGGCTCCACCGCCGGCCCCGCCGACACCGTTGCCCGTGCCGCCGAGGAGGCTCCGCCCGAACAGCTCCTGTATCGCGACGGCGCCGACGGCCAGCGCGAGGATGCCGCCGAAGAGCCGCGAGAGGGCGGCCCGCAGCCCCGAGGCCCGCTCCTGTTCGCCGGCGTAGATGACGAGCGGGCTGTCGGCCGGGCCGTAGACGGCCATCTCCCGGCCCTTCTCCGAGTAGGCCGTGCCGACGACCTCGACGGCGCCGGCGTTCTCGAGCTTCTCGAGGTGGTACTGGGCGTTCTGCAGGGAGGTGTCGACCCGGTCGGCCAGCTCGCCGGGCGGGGCGGGGTCCTCGTGGAGTTCGGCGAGCAGCCGCCGGGCCGTCTCCGACGACAGCGCGGCCATCAGCTCGCCGGCCTCGTCGCTGTCGAGCCCGACGAGCCGCGGGTCGCCGTCCGGGGAGACGTCCGGACTGGAGGGCAGGAGGCTCATCGACGCCCCGTTTCGCGCCGAGCGGCATCAACCTTCCTCCCCACCCCGAAACGATTTTCAGCCCGCGCGGCAATCGCCCTTCATGCTTCGACCGCTGGTCGGCGCCGCCGCGACGGCGGCACAATCCCTCCCCGGCGACGTCGACCCCGTCCTCGTCGGCATCATCGCGGTGCTTCTGCTCATCGTCTTCGCCTTCTTTTTGCTCATCCGGCGGACGCTGCTGAGCTTCTCCGAGGGCATCCGCGAGGGCCGGCGCTGAGCCCGCCGCTCCGGACGGCTCTCCCGTCGTGGACGACCGGGTACCGGGACGCCCGTGGGCGACGGTCGGTCGCCGACGTGCTTTTGCCACCGGCCGGCGAGCGTGACCGTATGCCGTCGGAATCCGAAGCCGACACGCCGCCGAGCGGGGCAGCGTTCGACGAGCCCGGCTACGAGGTGAGCGACGACGAGCAGACGTGGGGCGTTCTGGTCCACGCTGGGGGCTTCGCCGGGCTGGCCGTCCCGTTCGGGAACGTCATCGCGCCGCTCGTGGTCTGGCTCCTGAAGAAGGACGAAACCCGGTTCGTCGACGAGAGCGGTATCCGGGCGCTGAACTTCCAGCTCACCTGGTCGATCGTCCTCCTCGTCACCGCCCTCTCGGTCCTGGCCGGCGTCGGACTACTGCTCTTTCCGCTCGCGGTACTCGGGTGGCTGACCCTCACCGTACTCGGGACCGTCGAGGCGAGCCGGGGAGAGGTGTACGACTACCCGCTGACGATCGGCTTCGTCGACTGACCTCCCGCGCGGTCGCGGCCGGCCGCCTACCGCTCCTCGATGCGACCGACCGCCGTCTCGACGTCCTCGCGGTCGACGTCGAGGTGGGTACAGAACCGCACGACGTGGTCGCCGAACGGCACCCCGCGGACGCCGACGGCCTCGCACCGCTCGAGGAACCGCTCGGCCGGCTCGTCGGTCTCGACGAGGACGATGTTCGTCTCCGGCTCGTGGACGTCCAGCCCCTCGAGCGCGTCGAGACCTGCGGCCAGCCGGCGGGCGTTGGCGTGGTCGTCGGCGAGCCGCTCGCGGTTCTCCAGCGCCGCCAGTCCCGGCGCGGCGACGATTCCGGCCTGCCGCATCCCGCCGCCGAACAGCTTCCGCACCCGGCGGGCCTCCTCGACGAACGCCTCCCGGCCGGCGAGCATCGAGCCGACGGGCGCGCCGAGGCCCTTCGAGAGACAGCACATCGCCGAGTCGACCTCGCGGACGAGCCGGGCGGCGTCGACGTCCAGGGCGGCCGCCGCGTTGAACAGCCGCGCGCCGTCGAGGTGGACCGGCACGCCGCGGTCGTGGGCGGCCTCGCAGGCGGCGTCGATGCGGTCGGCCGCGATGGCGGTGCCGCCGCGGCTGTTGTGGGTGTTCTCCAGACACACCAGCCCCGTCCCGGGACGGTGGCCGTCGGCGGCGACGTGTCCCTCCGCGATGGCCTCCGGCGTGACGACGCCGCGCGGCCCGCCGTCGACCGTCCGGGCCTGGAGTTCGGCGTGCTGGGCCAGCCCCGCCAGCTCCCACTTGTAGACGTGGCTCTCCCGCTCGACGAGCGCCTCCTGGCCCCGCTCGGTGTGGACGCGGGCGGCGATCTGGTTGCCCATCGTCCCCGTCGGGACGAACATCGCCGCCTCGGTCCCGAGGACGTCGGCGGCCGTCGCCTCCAGTTCGTTCACCGTCGGGTCCTCGCGGTAGACGTCGTCGCCGACCTCGGCGTCGGCCGCCGCCGTCCGCATCCGCTCGGACGGCCGGGTCACGGTGTCGCTCCGCAGGTCTATCATACCGGACGGCCGGGCCGCGGCGACTTAGCGGTGACGGGCCGCCCGGCGCCCGGTGTCCGGCGCCTCGCTCCCCGCGGTCACTCCCCGGCGTCCTCGTCGTCGACGACCTCGACGCCGGTTATCTCGAAGCGGGCGCCGCCGTCGGCGCTCTCCGTCGCGGCGACCGTCCAGCCGTGGGCCTCGGCGATCTCCTCGACGATCGACAGTCCGAACCCGGTCCCCTCGTCGCTGGTCGTGAAGCCGCTCTCGAAGATCCGGCCGCGCTCGCTCTCGGGGATGCCGGGGCCGTCGTCGGCGACGTAGAAGCCGTCCTCCAGGTCCCCGACGGTGACGGTCACGTCCGCGCCGCCGTGTTCTACCGCGTTGCGGTAGAGGTTCGACACCAGCTGTTTGACCCGGCTCCTGTCGGCACAGACCGTCCGGTCGGTCTCGATGCGGAGCGTCGCGTCGGCGGTCTCGACGCCGTTCCAGCAGCTCTCGGCGACCGGCCGCAGCGCGACCGACTCGAGGTCGTTGACGCGCTCGCCTTCCCGGGCCAGCGTCAGCAGGTCGTCGATGAGCGCCGACATCCGGTCGAGGGCCTCGGCGGCGTTCGCCAGCAGCTGTCCGTCCCGCTCCTCGCGGGCGAGTTCGACGTTGCCCTTGGCGACGGCCAGCGGGCTCCGGAGGTCGTGGCTGACGACGGAGACGAACGACTCCAGCCGCTCGTTCTGCCGCTCCAGCTCCCGCTTCCGTCGGCGCCGCTCGGTGATGTCGGTGTAGATGGCGTACCACTCCTCGGTCTCCTCCTGGATGACGGCCCGCATGAGGAACTCCCGCATCCCGTCGGCGGTCCGGCGTTCGACCTCCGTCCGGACGCTCTCGCCCGCCTGCAGCCGGTCGTTGATCGCCGCCGCGCTCTCCTGCTGCTCCGGCGGCACGATGACATCGTCGAGGTTCTCGCCGAGCACCGCCCCGCGGTCGTAGCCGAACGTCTCCTCGAAGGCGGCGTTCACCCGTCTGATTACCGGCCCCTCGCCGGTCATCTCGCCGTAGACGACCGACGTCGGCAGGTACTCGACGAGGTCGATGAGCCGATCGTACTCGGTCTCCAGCGGGCGGTCGACGGTCCCGTCGACGGCGGCGCCGTCCGAGCGCTCGACGGCGTTCCGGACCGCCCTCGCGAGCCGCACGTACGGCTCGGCGCCGGCCGCCGGGACGTGGTCGGCAGCGCCGGCGGCGAACGCCTCGCTCGGCGTCGTCCAGTCGCCGAAGGTCACGACCGGCACCGCCGGATGCGCCTCCCGGACGGCCCCGACGACCCCCTCGTCCGACCCGGCGCCCGCCGCGACCACGCAGTCGACGCCCTCCTCGAGCCGCGTCAGCGCCTCGTCGACGGTCCCGGCGGTCTCGACCGCCATCTGCCCGTCCGCCCGCTCGAGGGCCCGTCCCCCGTCGTCGGCCCTGCGGACGCAGAGCACCCGGAGTCGGTCGGACACACCGGTAGTGGGTGGTCACCGACTATCAAACCCACGTCTCGCGGCGCTCGCGCGGCTGCGACCCCGGGCGGCGCGGACCGCGGCTTTTAGACGGCGACGGCCACAACGCCCGACATGGACGTCAAGTCGCGGCACCACCTCCGCTCGGACGAGATCGACGACCTCGCGGCGTCGCTGGCTGACCGCCTCGGCGTCGACCTCGACGGCGACGACTACGAGCGCGTCGAGTTCGCCGACGTCGACCGCGAGGTCGTGCTGGTCGACGGCGACCCGCTGGTGGCCTCCTTCGACGGCGACCGATTTCTGACCGTCCGCGGCGCCAACGCCTACCCGCCGGACAGCCACGTCGTCACGGTCGACGCCGGCGCCATCTCCTCCGTCTCCGACGGCGCCAACGTGATGCGACCCGGCATCGTCGAGGCCACCGACGACATCGCCCCCGGCGACCTCGTCGTCGTCGTCGAGGAACAGCACGGCAAGGCGCTGGCCGTCGGCCGCGCGGAGGCCGACGGCGACGACATGACCGGCGACTCCGGGAAGGTCGTCGACACCCTCCACCAC
>JAHENN010000099.1 GCA_018609665.1 Haloarculaceae archaeon
CGGCGTCACGCTGCCGTCGCCGACCCGCCCCAGCCCGGTCGCCGCCGCCATCCGCAGCTCCGGCTCGTCGGCGTCCAGCACCGCGGCGAACTCCCTGGCGGCGACCCAGTCGGCCGTCGCCTCCAGGTCGGTCCCCGACAGCGCCGCCACCAGCTCCTCCAGCGCCGGCTGGCCGTGTCTGTCGAGGGCGTCGACGGCCGCCGCCCGCACCGCCGGGTCGGGGTCGTCCTCGACGGCGGCGACGAGCCCCTCGACGGCCGTCTCGTCGGGCTCGCCGTCGGCGAGCTCGCCGAGTATCTCCGCGGCCCGCCGCCGCACCGACGGCTCGCCGGCCTCCCGGAGGGCCGCAACGAGTTCGTCGGTCTCGCCTGCCTTCTGGAGCTGGAACAGCGACATCTCAGCGCTTCCGGTAGATGTGGTGTTTCTTGTCGAACGGTTCGTAGGCGTCGCGGTAGGAAAGCGGCAGCGTCTCGGATTTGCCGATGGTGAGGAAGCCGTCCGTCCGCACCGCGTCGGTGAGCGTCTCGAAGATGGGCTCCTTGTAGTCGGCGTCGATGTAGATGAGGAGGTTCCGGCAGAGCACGAGGTCGTGGCCGGTCCGGGCGCGGCCGCTGATGAGGTCGTGCCGTTCGAACTCGACCATCCGGCGGACCTCGTCGCGGACGGTGACGGTGTCGCCGTCGAGGGCGACGTGGTCGGTCGGCGCCGACAGCGGCTCCAGCTGCGCCCGGAGGTCGGTCGTCCGCGAGCCGGTGTAGCGGCCCTCGCGGGCGGCCGCCAGCGCCTCCTCGTCGATGTCGGTGGCGGTGATCTCCAGCGCCGCGGCGTCGACGTCGGGGTCGTCGCGGGCCAGCATCGCCAGCGAGTACGGCTCCCGGCCGTCGGCACACGGCGCGCTCCAGCAGCGGACGCGGCGGGCGTCGTCGGTCAGCCGCCGCAGGACGTCCCGGAGCCGCTCCCACACCGGCGGGTTCCGGAAGAAGCCGGTGACGTTGATGCTGAGCGAGTCCAGCAGCGCCGCCGGCTCCTCGGGGTCCGACGACAGCACGTCCAGGTACGCCCGGTAGTCGTCGACGTCCCGGCGGCCCATCCGGGCGGAGATGCGCCGGTCGAGATACGACTCGTTGTACGAGTCCGGCTCGAAGGCCATCTGCCGGTCGATGTACCGCAGCACCGCCCGGAAGCCGTCCCCGTCGCCGGTCATGCGTCGAGACTCACCACGTCGAGGATGGGGACGATGTTGCCGTCGCCGAGGATGGCGGTGCCGCTGAGCCCCGGCAGGCCGCTGAGCGGCCCCTCCAGCGGCTTGACGACGACCTCCTCCTGGTCGGTGAACTCGTCGCAGCGGAGCGCGACCGGCCGGACCTCCTCCCGGATGCGGACCAGCATTCCAGCATCGTCGCCGGGCTGTGGGCCGGCCGCCGCCGACTCGGCGGCGGTACCGCCGTCGGTCGCCGCCTCAGCCGCCAGCGTCTCGTCGTCGATGTCCAGCGCCTCGTCGAGCCGGACAACCGGGTAGACCTCGCCGTCGTGGCGGACGACCTCGTCGCCGGTCACCATCTCCACCTCGTCGGCGCCGGTCAGCTCGTCGATGTTCTTGATCGGGATGCCGTACTCCTGCTCGCCGACCCGGACGAACAGCACGTTGACGATGGCGACCGACACCGGCAGCCGCAGCGTGACGGTCGTCCCCTCGCCGAGCTCGCTGTCGACGTCGACGCTGCCGTCGAGCTGTTCGACGGTGCTGCTGACGATGTCCATCCCGACGCCGCGGCCGCTGACGTCGGTCACCTCCGAGACCGTCGAGAAGCCGGAGTGGAACACCAGGTCGTAGGCCTCGTCGTCGGACAGCGCCTCGGCCTCGTCTTCCGTCAGGATCCCCTCCTCGACGGCCCGCTCGCGGACCGCGTCCGGGTCGATGCCGCCGCCGTCGTCCTCGATCTCGATGGTGACGTGGTCGCGCTGTCTGGCGGCCCGCAGCTCGACGCGGCCGGCCTCGGGCTTGCCGGCGGCGGCCCGCTCGGCCGGCGGCTCGATGCCGTGGTCGACGGCGTTCCGGAGGATGTGTATCAGCGGGTCCTCGATCTCCGTCAGGATCGACCGGTCCAGCTCGATGTCCTCGCCGTGCATCTCGAAGTCGACCTGCTTGCCCTGGTCGCGGGCGACGTCCCGGACGACCCGCGGCAGGTTGCTGACGACCCGCCGCAGCGGGATCAGCCGCATGTCCATCACCGTGTTCTGGAGCCGGGAGGTCACCTTGTCGAGGTCGTTCATGTTCGTCTCGGCGCCCTCGATGTCGTCGTTCTCCAGCGCCCGGCGGATGGTGATGCGGTTGGTGACGAGCTGCTCGACGAGGCCGTGCAGCTCGTCGAGCCGGTCGACGTCGACCCGGACCGAGGAGATGTCGCTGTCGCCGGCCGCCGGCGTGTCGGGGGCGGCATCCGTGTCGTCGTCCCTGCTGGCGTCGGCCTCGTCGTCCCTGCTGGCGTCGGCCTCGTCGTCCCCGGCGGCATCCGTGTCGTCGTCCGACCCGACGTCGGCGTCGACGTCCGGTTCCGCGCCGGGCGGGACGGCGGCCGTCTCGTAGCGCTCGACGGCGCCGACGCCGGCCAGCACGTCCCCGAGCGCGTCGGGGTCGGCACCGGGGACGAACAGGTCGAACCGGCCGTCGTGGTCGCCGTCCTCGACGGCGGCCTTCGGGGGGGCGGTTTCGACGCGGTCGAAGGCGTCGGAGACCGAATCGAGCACCAGCAGTCCGTCGACGCCGACCATCCCGTCGGTGTCGACGCCGACGGCCGCGTGGGCGACCGTCTCGACGTCGTCGACCGTCTCGAACGCCGGCGCCGCCGACGCGACGGCGAAGGTCGCGGTCGCCCCGCCGCTGTCGTCGCCGGCGCCAGCGTCGCCCCTGTCGGTCGCCGGTTCCCCGTCGGCCGCGTCGCGGCCGGTCTCGGCCTCGAGCACCGCCTCCAGCCGCTCGACGGTCGCCGAGGGGTCCGTCTCGGCGTCGCCCTCGGCGTCGATCTCGTCGACGATGGTCTCGATGCGGTCGACCCCCTCGAACGTGGCGTCCATCACCGCCGGCGTGACCGCGACGTCGCCGTCGCGGATGGCGTCGAGGAGGTCCTCGAGGACGTGGGCGAGGTCGCTGGCGTCGTCGAACCCCATCGCCGCGAAGTTGCCCTTCAGGGTGTGGGCGGTCCGGAACACCGACTCGATGGCCTCCTCGTCGTCGGGGTCGGCCTCCAGCGCAAGCAGGGCGTTGTTCAGCGCCGTGATCGACTCGCGACACTCGGAGACGAAGGCGTTGAGATGGTCGTCGTTCATGATTCGAAGGCCTCGAGTACCGCCGCCGCCAGCTCGCCGCGCGGCCGGACGGCGTCGACTGCACCCGTCTCGATGGCCTCCCCGGGCATCCCGAACACCGCCGAGGTGGCCTCGTCCTGTGCGATGACGGTCCCGCCGGCGTCGTCGACCGCCCGGACGCCGTCGGCGCCGTCCGCCCCCATGCCGGTCAGCACCGCGGCCGTCAGCGGGCCGTCGACGCGGTCGGCCGCCGACGCCAGCGTCACGTCCAGGGCGGGCCGGACGTTGTTGACCGGCGGCCCGTCAGTGAGCCGGACCCGCAGGCGGCCGCCGCCGTCGCCGGCGACCCGGAGGTGGCGGTCGCCCTTCGCGACCAGCACCTCGCCGGCGCCGACCCGCGCCCGCTCGCTCGCCTCGCGGACGTCGTAGCCGCTGGCGTCGTCCAGCCGGTCGGCGTACCGGGCGGTGAAGCCGGCGGGCATGTGCTGGACGACCAGCACGCGGAGGCCGGCCGCCGGCGGGAGCCGGCCGACCAGCTCCTCGACGACCGGCGGCCCGCCCGTCGAGGCGCCGACCACCAGCGTCGGGTCGTCCGGGTACGCGGCGTCGGACTCTGCGGCGACCTCGGGGTGCGGGTCCGTCCGTCCGTCCGGGGTCGTCGCCGAGACGTCGGCGTCGGCGACCGCCTCGACCGTCTCGACCAGCCGCGTCCGCTCGCGCCGCAGGTCCGCCGATATCTCGCCGCTGGGCTTCTCGAAGACGTCGACGGCCCCCCGCTCCATCGCCTCGAACGTCCGGTCGGCGCCCTCGGCGGCGTGGGCCGACAGCACCAGCACCGGCGTCGGCCGGGTGGACATGATCTCCTCGACGGCATCGACGCCGTCCATCTCCGGCATCTCCAGGTCCATCGTGACGACGTCCGGCTCGTGGTCCTGGACGGCGGCGACGGCACGGGCCCCGTTGGAGGCGGTCTCGACGACCGACAGCCCGCCCGCCTCGAGGACGTCGCTGATGACCGTCCGCATGAACCGGGAGTCGTCGACGACGACCACCCGCGTCGCGGCGGCGGCGCCGGCGTCGGCGGCGTCGGCGGCGTTCATGTCTCCCCGTCGGCCGACGGTCCGTTCTTCGACGAGGAGCGTCCACCACCGGGCGGGCTCGCGGGGCGGGCCCGCCGTCGCGAAGCGGAGACGAACATATCGGAAACCACCCGCCAGGAGCATTTCAATACTCGTCCGGACTCACGACTCGTCACGGGCGACGTGGCCGACCGAACCGGCGGCGGGCGGCGCCGCGCGGTCGGCGGCGCGACGCCGGACGGACGGCTCAGGCGACGAGCAGCAGCACCGCCAGCGCCGCGGCTATCAGCAGCGCCAGCGTCACCAGCAGCAGCAGGCTGGTCGTCTCGCTCACGCCCCGGTCGTCGGCCGACAGCGGCGTCGGTGGCGGCGTCATCGGCGGCGACCGACACCTCGACGGCCGCGGGCAAAAGCCTCCGGTCTCGCGGCCGACCCGCCGTCAGACCCTTCACCCCGACGGACGCAGGGGCCGGCATGCACCGACGGCGGGTCCTCGTCGGGGCGGCGGCGCTCGCGTCGGCCGGCTGTCTCGGCGCCGGGACCGACGGCGACCGGAGCGACCGGACGGCGTCGCCGACGGCCGCCGGGCCCCGGCTCGTCGCCACGTCGTTCGAGGTGACGGACGTCGACTGCGGGACCGGCGAGGCCGACCACGAAATCGAGGTCGGCGACGGGCGGGTCACCGTCGATGGCGTCGTCGGCGGAGCCGATGCCTGCCATACCGCCAAACTGGCCGACGCCGATTACGACCGGGCGACCGACACCCTGCACGTCACCGTCGCGGCGGTCCGGGACAGCAGCGACGACGACCGCGCCTGCGCCGGCTGTCTGGTCGACGTGCGCTACGTCGCGACCTTCGAGTTCGAGAACGGCGAGCCGGGGTCGGTGTCGGTCCGGGCCCGCGGCGCGACGTAGGCCCCCTCACCCGTCGACAGGCAGCGCCTTCAGCCCGTACCGGGGGACGCCCTCCTCGACGTAGATGCGGCGCGGGACGCCCCGGACGCGGTCGCCGACGGCCGCCTCGCCGACCACCTGAATCGGCACCGAGACGGCGTCGTCGCCGACGTCGAAGGCGACGACCGCGACGCCGAAGGCCCCCTGGCGGGCCTGCTGGTCGGCGAACTCCGGCGGGGCGCCGCCCTCGCCGATGGTGGTGGCGGCCTCGACGGTGCCGGTCCGGGGCGGCTCGACGGGCTCGAACGCCGCGAGGCTCTGGCAGTCGGGGCAGGCGCCCGCCGGCGGGAAGGCGACGGCCCCACAGTCCGGACAGCGGCCGGCCTCGTGGCGGTGCCGGGAGGGGAGGCGCCGTCGCCAGCTCGGCACCGA